>JAGQWV010000926.1 GCA_020437045.1 Saprospiraceae bacterium
ATATAAATAAATTTTCCGGCTTGAAGGTATTAACTTCTCTCCGGAAAAAGGCATTTTTAGCATTTCTCAAAAGACAACTTATGAACCTTTTAATAGCCAAAGCCATCCATATCATCGGTTTTGTATCCTGGTTTGCCGGTCTTTTTTACCTGGTACGACTATATATCTACCATGTTGAAGCGTTGGACAAGGAGCAACCGGAGCGCGATATTCTGTCCAGGCAGTTTACTATTATGGAAAAAAGGCTTTTTTACATCATTGTGCGACCTGCTATGATTATCACTTTTGCGGGCGGCATCGCCATGTTGGTCATCAATCCTATCTATCTCGAACAAGGTTGGATGCATATAAAATTATTGTTGGTAGTTCTCCTGGCCGGGTACAGTGAATTTAATCCCATCTACACAAAATTTCTGGAACGGGGGGTCCAACCGATGAGCTCCAAGCGAATGCGAATGCTTAATGAAGTACCTACCGTGTTTTTGGTGGCCATCGTTTTGCTGGGAGTTTTACAGAATCAGCTATCAATAATCAATCTTCTGTTGACCATTGTCGTATTTATCCTGGCTCTTGGTATTTTTTTCTACCTCTACACGAAGGCTCGAGAGAAGAAAGCTTGAGAAATATCGTTCAATAACATAAACAATTGACCGGCCATCCTGCTTTTACCAGTGGTTGGTCCAAATTATGTGGTCCTATAGCACAACAGATGGGTTATGTCGGAATGCTTTTTAATAGTTTTGGTAAGACCTGCATATCGAAGGCGGACATCGCCATGAGTAAGGCGCGGACTTGTACCGAAGGATATTAGAAAAAGATATCAGAATTAGCGGCAATAATCGATACGTTGGTCTATTAGAATCATACACAAAATCTATTTTTGCACACTTATGCAGTTTTTATATCCTTTGTTTCTTGCTGCCCTGGCTACGTTGGTCATCCCGGTGATCATCCATCTGTTCTACTTTCGTAGGTACAAGAAAGTACTTTTCACCAATGTGCGTTTCCTTAAAGAGATAAAGGAAGAGTCTAGCGTCCGATCCCGGCTAAAGAATCTGTTAACCCTTCTTTTCCGGCTTCTTGCTGTTTTATTTTTGGTGTTGGGATTTGCTCAACCTTTCATCAAAAAGGATGATAACGTCCGCAAAGGTCAAAAGCTGGTGAGCATCTTTGTGGATAACTCCTATAGCATGGCCTCTTTAAGTCAGGATGCTCCCTTATTGGAAGAAGCAAAGAGGAAAGCAAAAGATGTTGTCAATGCTTATGATCTGGAAGATCAATTTCAAATTATTTCACACGACCTGAGCGCCAGGCAACAGCGATTCTATGGTCGCGAGCAGGCCCTTGCGCTTATTGATGATCTGGAATTAACCCCTACCGTCAATCCGCTCTCGAAGATTTTTCTTCGACAACAGCAGTTGCTCGATGAAGCCAACAATCCTAATAAACTGATCTATTATATCAGTGATTTTCAAAAGAACATTGTCGATCTGGAAATAACGGATACCACTTTTGAATACAATCTGATTCCATTGCGCGCAGTTATTGAGCAGAATGTGAGTATCGATTCTGCCTGGTTTGAGGCTCCGGTGCAAATGGTAGACAAGGCCAATATGCTACTGGTCAAAGTACACAACTGGTCCGATCAGAAGGTAGAAAACATTCAGTTGAGCATGCGCATGGATGGTGCCGTCAAACCGGTAGGCTCTCTTGATATCGAAGCACGGTCTACTTACATTGACACGGTATTCATTACAGTATTGCAACCGGGAATTCAAAAAGTAGAACTAAAAATTACCGATTTCCCGGTGCAATTTGACGACACCTATTACCTGTCATTTAACGTGAAGCAACAGATTCAGACCCTGGTCATCAACCAGGATCGACCTAACCGGTATGTGGTGAGTGCTTTATCTAGTGAGGAATATTTCAGTAATACCGATCGAAATGTTTCCAATCTGGATTACACCTCCTTTAATCAATATCAACTAATCGTCTTAAACGAGCTATCGAGCATCAGTATCGGTCTTTCCAGTGCTTTGAGAAATTATCTCTCTGATGGAGGTAATGTCTTGCTTTTCCCATCCGCACAGTCAGATTTAACGAACTACAATTCCTTTCTGGGCCAGGTGGGGGGTGGTATGCTCGGGGCTTTAGACACTACCAACCGGGTGGTCAATTATTTCAATAATAATGAATTTGTTTTCAATGACGTTTTTGAACAGACACGAAATAATATTCGATTGCCGAGCACTACCTCCAACTTCCATTTGTCCAACCAGGGACAACTGGTAGAAAAACTGCTGGGTTATCGGGATGGCAGTACTTACCTGGCTAAATATGGTGTGGGAAAGGGCCGGTTATATGTTTGTGCCGCACCTCTGGATATTGACTATAATAATTTGGTGACCCAGGCCGAAGTATTTATTCCAATGCTTTACAAAATGGCACTTTCTACCGCCGGAGAGAGTAAAATAGCCTACACAATTGGCAGTGATCAGTATGTTGAACTGGAAAATGATGCCAGTGGATCCGATGTTGTATATCGGGTGAGTGGTCCGGACAATTTTATACCCAGCCAACAAAGTCAGGGACGTTATATCATCCTCGGTTTGCATGATCAGGTACAGGAAGCTGGTTTTTATGATGTTTATCTGAGAGAAGGCGATGTCCTGAAGACTTATGCTTTTAACAGCAACCGGCTGGAAAGTGATCCCATCTGCCTTTCACTCGATCAATTGAAGGATATGTTTGCGGACGAGGTCACCATTATTCAACAAACGCAACAGGCAAACCTTGGTGAATATATTCAACAAAAAGATCGCGGCATCATTCTGTGGAAATACTGCCTGATTTTAGCCCTGATTTTTTTAGCTTTGGAGGCGCTGATTATTCGCTTTTGGTCGGTATAAAAAGAAAGGACTCCGCATGCAACTATTGCTTAAGCAGGTCAAGATCATAGACCCGACATCTTCAAATCACCAACAGGTAAAAGATATTCTCATTAAAGATGGAATTATTGAG
>JAGQWV010000927.1 GCA_020437045.1 Saprospiraceae bacterium
GCCAACGCTACCTTTGTGTGCGATAATCCTTTCAGTGCTCAGGTGACCCTTAAAAATTTTGGAATGAGCACCTTGACATCGGTTACGATCAATTACAAGATCAATAATGGTGCACCGGTCTCTCAAAACTGGAATGGATCACTTGTCCAGAATGCAACAGCTAATGTGGTTCTGAATAATATTACACCACCGGGTAATGGCGCATTTGTGCTTAGCGTATACACCTCTAATCCAAACGGGATGATGGACGCCAGTCCTGCCAATGATACATCTAAGGCCAATTTGCAATACCTGATGAGTACCAATCTTCCTTATGCCCAAGATTTCGCAGCGGGTATTCCCGGCAATATTTCCATTTCGGATCCATCATCTGACGGATTTAAATGGAAATATAATCCGAATGTAAATGGGTTCGGAGCTGCTTCTGGCGGAGGGAGTCTATGGTTGGACAATTATAATGACAATACCAGTGGCACGTTAGATTACGCATTTTTACCAAATCTGAGCCTCGCTGGTCAACAAAATACTCAATTGCAATTTGATGTAGCTTATGCGAAATATGATGATAATAATATCGATTCATTACTGGTAGCCGTCTCCAGTGATTGTCGTAATAATTTTCTTGCTGTTTATAAAAAAGGAGGAGCTGATCTGGCTACCGCTCCGGATCAGACAAATCTCTTTATACCTACCGCGATGCAATGGCGAACAGAAACTATCGATCTGTCGGCGTATGATGGTAATGGCAATTTGTCCATTGTCTTTATAAACAAAGGGGGATGGGGGCAGGCTCTGTATGTTGATAATATCCAGATAAATGGTGTCGCCGTCGCGGCCTATCAGAATTTAACTTCGATGCAACAGTTTACCAATTTGCCGAATGCTATTACCAATGCTAATCCCGGTGAAACCATCCAGCAAATCAATAATGCTGTTGAGTTTGCTCCTATCGAATTACCATTGGGATATATCTTTGATTTTCAACAACCATATACGCTGGAGATTAAGATTCCTTAAGATTGCAGACCGATAATCGTCAAGCAGCAACTTTTCGAGTGTAATTTCTTTGCCGCAAGCAATGCTATGCAATGGCAATGGTACTTTTTTCAACTTCTTCCTATTGTAAAAGGATCAATTTAGGGATCATTTACATTAATTTACATTTACCATAGAGAGGATAACCGATTGAAAAGCTACTTTTGATGATAGGTTAGCATGTTTTCTTAAAATATTAACTGTGAAAGGAATACTTTTTTTATTGATTTTTATTGTCACTCTCTCCTCAGGTTACACCCAAAATGTCGGATATGGCATCGTGCCGATTAATATGTCCATTAAAAAGGAATCGGCAGGTATAGCGCAAACAATAATGGATCTAAATCAGCGCTTTCCTCAGGCATGGATCAGGGAATACATTTCCGTAGATTTAACGGTGACTCAGGATGGAAAAATGTTGAAGTCACGGGGAGAAAATGAAGCTTTGTCAGAAGATCAGCAGCAATTATTGAGGCATTGTAAATCTGGTGATTTGATAAAAGTAAGCGTCCATTATTACCCGGATAATAATTTGCCGAAGGAAATAAAGGAGCTTGCCTTTACCGTGACTGTTGTTCCTGATGTTCCGGCCGCATTCCCCGGTGGTGAAGTTGCACTAAGAAAATATCTACAGACTAATATTATGGAACCTCTGGCAAAGCTGGTTGACGATAATCTACACGAAGTGCGGATAGCATTTCAGATCTCCCGCGATGGCTCCGTTTCTGATGTGCGAATGGTGAAGAATTCTTACTCGGAAGAGGCTAATTCATTTTTGGTGTCGGCCATGAAGAAGATGCCGGATTGGTCTCCCGCCCTGAATAAAGAAGGATCACCAGCCCCAGATCAATACCAGTTC
>JAGQWV010000928.1 GCA_020437045.1 Saprospiraceae bacterium
GTTGGCATGTTTCTCGGCATAACAGCGCACAATGTTCAGGCCATCATCCTTGGAGTGATTATCCACCAAAATCACTTCATACTTATTTCGAGGATAATCCTGTCTTACCAATGCATTCATCAACGCTTGCAGGTGATCAGCTTCATCCCGAAATGCAACAACAATACTTACAGAAGGAGTCCTTTGGGGTTGATCGTACGGGACCGGAATCCTGCTCCAAAAAATGACGAGAACAATTTGCAACAGACAATAACCTAAACTAACAATAGCGGCAAAGAGAAGATAGTATGTCAATTTTGGAGCACTGGTTTGTAACTTGCTCTAAGCTAATCAAAGAGTTGCTCGTAATCGTCTTTGGCAGCCGGATTTCTTTTTTCCAGTGGGGGTAATTCAAGCGGTGTTACATTGTCATCCACAATTTCGTAGTCAGTGTACACACCTTCCCGTTGCTCGACATAGCTTTTTTCCAGTGCTTTCATTTTTCTCCGGAACAAAGACTTTCCAAAAAGAAATAAGGAAACCGCTGGAAACCCAACAACAGTTAGGATTGTGTAAAGGATACCATTCAGGGTATTAAATCTCAATTGATTGAAGAGCCATTTTCCATAATTAACTACAGAGTGATAATCGATAATTACTGCAGCAATCAAAAGGGCTGGTGCCAGGAAAGCAAGAATCGTAAAAATACTCTTCGCCAACCAGAAGAGTAAAAATATGGTAGCCACGAGAAACAGGACACCGGTTATTGCATTTGAAGTGCTATATCTTTTCTCAATCATGAGTAATTATTCATAAAACCCTACTCCAAATATAATGGCTTGGAGGATTAAAAAGTTTGATAAGTTCTTCGACAATTGAGCTATTTTCTACGATGACCCTATTTTATCAGACTAGAATAGCAATTTATTAGGGAAGTTGGAAAGCCACACTCAAGCACGCCAATAGATCGGTCCCAGCTATGGTCAGATTGAATCTGTTTCGACAAACTGCATCTCATATAATTTCTTGTAGTGACCACCTTTTTTACTGAGGAGTTCCTCGTGAGTACCAAATTCGATGAGCCTGCCATGACTCAAGACACCTATTTTGTTAGCATGTTTGATCGTCGATAGTCGATGCGCGATGATTATAGACGTTCTTTTCTGGATGAGCCTTTCAATGGCATATTGAATAATTGCTTCTGTCTCACTATCCACGGAAGACGTAGCCTCATCCAGTACGAGGATATCCGGATTATACACCAGAGCCCGGATGAAGGAGATAATCTGACGTTGTCCCATAGACAAATTATTCCCCCTTTCATTCACTTTAAAATCGTACCCATCGGGCATTCGGGATATGAACTCGTGTGCACCGATCATCTTCGAGGCAGAAACGACTTCATCTCGCCCAATGTTATCATCCCGCAAGGTGATGTTCTCATAGATAGTGCCGGCAAATAGAAAAACATCTTGTAGTACAATGGAAATTCGCCTTCGCAAGTGCGAAAGCTCATAATCCTTGATATTGATGTTATCGATTTTCACTGCTCCCTCCTGAATGTCATAAAACCGGTTGAGAATATTGATAATGGTAGATTTTCCAGCTCCTGTGCTACCTACCAAAGCCAGCGTTTCTCCAGGTCTTACTCCAAAAGACACATCCTTGAGGACTGTATTGATCCCATCATAGGCAAACTTCACATGTTCGAATTTGATATCTCCCTGCAATCGCTTCACTTCAATTTTGCCATTATTTTCAATTTTTTCATTGTTGTCAATTACTTTGAATACCCGATCCGCAGCAACAACGCCCATTTGCAAAGTATTAAACCGATCGGCGATAAAGCGCAATGGTCTGAAAAGCATAGAGAGGTAAATTGGAAAGGCAACCAAGGCTCCCAGCGATATTTCTTCACTGATGACTCCTCTTGCTCCCCACCAGACCATCAATCCCAGGGCCAGTGCTGAGATAATCTCTACTACCGGAAAAAAAACAGCATAGTATAGAATCGAATTTAAGTTGGCCTGAGTGTACTCCCGGTTTATCGCCCGGAATTTCTTCAATTCTCTTTTTTCTGCTGTGAATATCTGGACAATTCGCATACCCGATATACGCTCTTGCAGGAAGGCATTCATTCGCGCTATTTGCGTTCGAACCACCTGAAATGCCGACTTAACTTTCTCTTTAAAAACATAGGTTGCAATCAACATCAAAGGCATTGTTGCCAGACAAATCACCGTCAATTGCCAGCTTGACATAAACATAATCACGAGAATGACGATAATTGCCAAAATATCGGCAACGATGGTAATGACTCCTTCGGAAAAAACATTATTGATGGATTCAATGTCGTTAATGGTCCGGGTAGTGATTGTACCAATAGGGGTCTGATCAAAAAACCTCAATCTCAAACTAGTGATATGGCTAAAGACCGATTTGCGAAGATCTCTAATCACACATTGTCCCAACCAATTGGTCGAGTAAATAAAACCATATTGAAGAATAACCTCTAGAACTAACAGACCAGAGATCATTGCCGCCATCTTTAGCATACCATTCAGATCAAACTGAACAATATTTTCGTCCACCATTTTGTTGATCAAATAAGGGCGCAAGGAGGCTGTAGGTGCTAGCAATATGGCTAGAATCGCTGCGAATATGAATACATGGCGATAAGGCCAGGCCAACCGAAGAATTCGGCTAAGAATTTGTAGATCAAAACTGGGGGCACCATCGGCACTCATAAAAACGGTATAAACGAATAAACAACAAGTTGATTTAAAAGATGTTTTTCCATTACATCAAACCTTCATCTGCAAAGCTAAAATATCTTTGGTTAGCCACAATTATATGATCAAGAACCGCTATATCAAGTACCTGTCCGGCTTCCTTGATTTTTTTGGTAAGGCTGATATCTTGCTGACTGGGTTTTAATTGTCCACTGGGATGATTATGGCATAAAATAATGGAAGAAGCTAACAATTCTACTGCCTTGGTATAAATAATCCGGGGATCGACAAAAGTACCGGATACGCCTCCAGAACTCACACATGACCTTAATAGGATTTGATTGGCCCGATTGAGGTACAGAACCCAAAACTCTTCATGCACTTTGTCCATTAAGTTAGGAGCGAGTACTTCAAACGCTGATCGGCTACTGGTGATCGCCATGCGTTGGTCGTTATCTTTTCCCTGCCTTCTTCTACCCAGCTCCAGAGCGGCCGCAATCGTTATTGCCTTTGCCTCACCGATACCCTTAAATTTCATCAGCTCACCTAGGGACAAGCGAGCGAGATTCTCAAGATCGCCATTGACCGATGATAAGATCGCTTTACAAACGTCAAGGGCGGTCATCTCCTGGGTACCACTACCAATCAATATTGCCAGCAATTCCGAATCAGACAGGGTATCCCGTCCTTTGTGCTTCATTTTATACCGGGGCTGATCATCCTTAGCCCAGGATTTGATGGGTAAGATAGAATTGGGTTTTTGCTTCATGATGCGCTAGATCACCATCCAAAAATAGAAATAAAAGTGTCGAAGACGTACATTTGCCAAATAAATAATACCGATACGAAAATGAGTCAAAATAAATCATATATCATCTCGGCCGTACGAACTCCTATTGGCAGTTTTGGGGGCATGTATGCTGATGTCTCAGCAGTAGAGTTAGGAACCTTTGCTATCACCGGAGCGCTGAAAAAAGCCAAGGTAGAAGCCAATTGGGTCAATGAAGTTTTCATGGGTAATGTTGTTTCAGCAAATCTGGGACAAGCACCGGCCAGACAAGCATCTATTGCTGCGGGTATTCCTCCCTCTGTTCCTTGTACGACAGTCAATAAGGTCTGTGCATCCGGAATGAAGGCCGTTATGTTTGCTGCACAAAGTATCGAACTCGGTCAAAATGAAATTGTGGTTGCAGGAGGAATGGAAAGCATGACCCAAATTCCCTTTTATGTACCAAAGGCTCGTTTTGGATACAAATATGGAAATGCCACCCTAGTTGATGGACTCGTCCGAGATGGATTGGAAGATGTCTATGATCAATGCGCCATGGGAGTCTTTGCCGATCAAACGGCTAAAAAATATGATATTACCAGAGAAGATCAAGATGCCTTCGCTATCCAATCGTACCAGAGAAGTGCCCTGGCAACCGAAAAGGGAATCCTTCAGCAAGAAATAATACCCGTTAGTATTGCCCAGCGTAAAGGGGACCCGCTTGTCATCACTGAAGATGAAGAGTTTAAGAAAGTAAATTTTGACAAAATACCCGGACTTCGCGCTGCCTTCACCAAAGATGGAACAGTCACTGCCGCCAATGCTTCAACCATCAATGATGGAGCTTCAGCACTGATATTAGCCAGCGAAAGTGCGGTTAAAAAGTACGATTTAAAACCGATTGCCCGCATCGTTTCGTATGCTGACGCAGCGCAGGAACCGGCCTGGTTTACCACAGCCCCCAGCTTAGCCAGCCCTTTGGCCTTAAAACGAGCAGGTCTAACGACCGCTGATATTGATTATTTCGAGGTCAACGAAGCATTTTCGGTCGTGGCCCTTGCTTTTGGTAAACTCATGGATATTCCTGGTTCAAAAATCAATCTTCATGGTGGCGCAGTGTCCCTTGGTCATCCTTTAGGAGCTTCGGGTGCCCGGATTATTACGACGCTTAATAATGTCCTGGCGCAAAAAGATAGTCGATATGGCCTGGCCACGATTTGTAATGGGGGTGGTGGAGCATCAGCGATGATCATTGAACGGCTATAGAGCACCGGATTTGCCGCGGTAGCTCTGTCGCATGGAGTACTTCTGTCCCCCAATCGCTATGTATCCATTAGTATCTAGCGCCCCACCAGCCTATTGAAGGCCTCCTGATAACGTTGGGCATTGACCCGATCTCCCAATGCATA
>JAGQWV010000929.1 GCA_020437045.1 Saprospiraceae bacterium
CCAGTGATATCAACCCTCCTACACTAGAATGGACCGGAAGTTGCAGTCAAGGTGGAACTATTGATCCTCCGACACCTGTCGTGAGTGATCCTGAAAATCCAAATTGTCCGGGAACGACGCACACCTATATCTATTCTGTGACCGATGAATGTTCCCGTATTGCGGAAGCTTGTACACTCGTATATACTATTGTAAATGATGGTATTCAAATACCCATGGGTGAAACATCAATGGTAAGCTGTTTTGACGCGGTTGTTCAACCTGACCCTCCATTAATTAATGATCCATGTGGAAATCCAGTTAATCCTTCTGGGCCAAAAATTGGTGGAACTTTTAATGGGTGTGAAGGCACATATACCTTTACCTGGACTTACATTGATTGTGCAGGAGTGAGCAACGATTGGACATACACATACATTATCGATTTAACTACCGCTCCCATTGCACCAGAAGATGTACAGGTAACGGTCAATTGCCCAGACGAGGCTCGACAACCATCCCCACCTTCGGTCAATGATGCGTGTGGCAATTCGATTGCCCCTAGTGGTCCGGTGCTGTCTGAAGTCAGTTGCGAAAGTATATCCTATGTCTGGACCTATACCGATTGCGCTGGTAATTCCGACACATGGACTTACACCTATTTATTAACACCACCAGCTCTTGACTTAAATTGTCCTACTCCGGATATCGTCAGTGTCGAAGAGCAAGCATTGGTTGATGCTGCTTTTTCTAACTGGATTGGACAATTTTCAGCGACTGGTGGCTGTAACACGGTGGTTAAATACTTTGTGGGTACAGATGAAGTAACGCTGGCATCCCTTAATGCTCCTGCATTTTGCGGAGGTTCTATCACGGTTCGCATGGAAGTCACCTCAGATTGTGCAACCGATCAGTGTCAAAGTACATTTACGGCCGTAGCTACTCAACAAAGTTTCAATATCACGATTCCGATGATGGATATGGCCTGTTTTCCGGGACCTAATCCACCAACTGCGGCAGACTTACCTCCAGCTCAACCAATGCAAAATATTCTTGCCTTGGGAATACTCTCCTCCTGTATCAATCCACTTGATGTGGAAATGACCAGTTATGTCACCGGCCCCGTTATCGTGGGAAATGAATATACATTTACCAGACACTATGTATTGTCACACCCATTAGCCGTAGAAGAACCTACGGAGACATTTACCTTCACCTGGGATCCCAATCCACCTGTTTTAAGTGGATTGCCTGAAGATATTACCTTGCCTTGCGGAAGTGAATTACCGGAATGGCCTGATGTGAGTGCCTACGATGTTGAATTTGGAGAAGCAGTTGTGATCCCTTCATCCAACCAGGTGGGGACGAGTTGTGGTGAAAAAATCCAAAGAACCTGGACGGCATATGACGGATGTGGTAATAGTGCGGTTGGCGTACAAATTATCTCACTGGTTGATGACGAGCCACCCATGCTTACGGTACCACCGGATACTATTATTCACTGCGGTGAAGCAATACCGGCACCTTACTACGATGCGTCCGACAATTGCTCGAACTTCATGGTAGAATTAAAAGAATCGGTGACCAGTCAAAATGAGTGTGAATACACCCTAACTCGAATTTGGACCGCCAGGGATGGTTGTTACAATGTCGCTCGCGATACTCAAATCATTCAAGTGATTGATACCACCGCCCCGGTCATTGTCCCTATCAATCCCATGCTGGAATCGATTCCAAACGGAGGAGAAATGGTAATGTATGGATGTATTAATGATCCACGCCTACTGATGGAAGATCTGGATGTTTACGACGCTTGTTGTACGGCAAGCTATTCTGTATCCGATCGACTGATTGCCAGCGGTGTTTGTGATATCTTTGGCTATTATCGGAAATGGAGATGTTCTGCTATTGCGACTGATCCCGCAGGTAATACCTCCGAGTACTATTTTTACGTTCTACAATACGATACTACAGCTCCGGTCATTTATAACGTGCCCGAAGACCTTGTGTTGGAATGCGGAGAAGATATTCCTGCAGCTGATACTACGGTATTTGTAGAAGATGATTGCTCTCAGGTTCGCACACCTCAATTTATGGAAGAAGTAAAAGTGGATCCGGATGATTCCTCAAAAATACTTTATGTACGTACCTGGTGGGCTGTCGATCACTGTGGTAATCGAGGAGAAGCCTCGCAGACCATTACTGTTTGTGGATTTGATACCACTAGTGTTTCTTCGAGTTTGGGTAATACGGTGTGGGAAGACACTAACTTAAATGGCATCCAGGATCAGGATGAGCAGGGCGTTAATGGAATCAACGTATATCTATATCATCAGAATCCCGAATCCATGTCCGATATGATTTTGTTATCTAGTGAAACCACCAGCACTATCAATGGCAAGAAAGGTCAATTTGTCTTTGATCATTTAGCCGCCGACCAATATCAAATCTTATTCGAAATACCATCGGATCGACAATTTACCGAAATGAATATTGGTGAAAATGATGATTTTGATAGCGACGCTGATCCCAATACGGGAATGACGGGAATGATCTCACTGCACCGTGGTGAGAAATTAGAAAATATTGATGCCGGTTTAGTACCAATCGAACGAACTGTATCAACCGATATTTCCTTACTGAGTTTTAATGTCAGTACAGAAAAATGTTCTCATTCTTTGTCATGGAGTACAGGTACGGAGCAAGGTTTGGCTTCTATAAAAGTGCTCTTTTCTAGCAATGGTGATGATTTTACGGAATTAAAAGATATCGATCCAATGGGTGGTATTGGTATTACCCATTATGCATTTACCGACCCGACCAACAGGTCAGCTGGTTATTATCAAATTATGCTAACCGATGTAAATGGCGAAATTCAATATAGTGATTTGAAAAAAGTGCGTGGAAGATGTATTGACAATTCCAATATTACTGTATTTCCAAATCCATTCAGGGAAATATTCCATATTGAATTTACCGCTCCGGAAACCGGGGAAGCTGAAATTATTGTAATTGATCGTTTGGGTCGAATAGTTCAGAACAACACCATTAAAACAAATCAAGGAAAAAATAAAAAGGAAGTTAATCTAAAGAACCTTCCGACTGGTGCTTATATGCTCGAAGTACGAATGAATGGTTGGAATGAACATCAAATGCTGATAAAAGCAGAATAAAATACAGTGTCAGGATTTCTATAATCCACACTTCAACTTTTAACGGTTTTGAGGGTAATAACAGGCGACATTCATCATGGATGTCGCCTCCTTTTTTTTTAACCTTCATTCAATAAATGCTGCAGCAATAAATAAAAACTTAATGACAGTTTACAAATAAATTGGTCACACCGAGTAAGATTGGAAATGCACTATCTATTATGATTCTAATGAAATTGAGAATAACACATCAAGGTGAGAAATTCTCCAGATGTCAAATCTCAAGAGACACCGTAAGACACTACTAAAATAACTTAATGAATAAGCCATCAAAAACAAAAGAAAACCAATACGTATATAGCTTATCATACATGTGTATTTATCCATATAGTCATCTTCTTTTAATTCCAGCACTTATACATAGCAAAAGTACGCATGTAATTATTTATGATTTTCAATCAAATTAAATAAAAAAATATAAGTTTTTTTCCTATCAATAATCAATAATTTTTACCGAACTTCAGGTTGTAACACAAAACCATATTCTATATTCCTATTAAAAATGAACCCAATGACACACTTAGAACCACAATTAAAATTCCATGACTTTTACTAACTACCTACCAATAAAAGTCAAATAATTCCCATTCCTGGACAATACTATTATTAATTTTCTCAGTGGCATTTAAAGCTCAATGCCTCCTGATCATGATAGGACTATCCAGCGAAATCTACTTGTAACGACTATCTTCTACTGCATTTATCGAAATCCGTACGTCCATTTTATTTCACGATGTCTAACCTAAATTGATTATGTAATCATAATTCCCCCTTAGTCATTTTAAATCTTAATAGGACTACCTGTATAATGAGCACGGTCAGTCCCAGGATATTATACACTTAATTCAACCATTTTAAAACAACCCGTTATGAAAGAAAACTACGCATTCCAACATCCCAAATCGAAACACCAAAAACTGCAACGGCATATCTGGAAAATAATCTTTCTGAATATGGCTTTTTTTCTATCATCCATTAACCACTTTACCTACAGTCAGTGCCCTACATTTCCTAGTTGTGACGAACGCACCACAATTATCGATATCGATAATAATGACCCTAACTATGAATTTTATGTTCCCGTTTGCGGTCAGGGAGAAGCAAGTTTCGACTTTGACATTACGAACAACATTTGTGATATGACAACAGAGGTCTGCGGACAAAGTGGTACTGCAGAACTTAATTGTCACAAAATTATTTTCCGGAGAAGTAACACTACCGACGAATTAACTTTTATGGCCAGAATTGGTCAGGGTAGTGGTTGCAATGGAGAGTTGGATGCCACTTTCGTTATTGATCAAGCTGGCTGTCAAAGATTGACTTGCGGTGGCTCTCAAAATGTAGACACATACACTTTTATGCCGGGAGAAAATGAGATCATTGTCTATGGATGCCTTAATTCCAGTGCTCACATAAGCATCTGCGGTCTATGCAAAATCATCTCCTGCGATTTTGAAGTAACTTGCCCTACCGATAATGATCTTGGCAGCTACAATTGTAATACTCTCGATCAGATACCTGCATGTCCTACCTTAATGAATATAAACGGAAATCTAGTGGTCGACAATGCTGCTGGAGATTACGGTATTGATGTAGGCGATATGCCTTGTGGTCAGATTGAACTTTTATGTTCAGATGATGTGCAGCCTAATCTTTGTGGTACTGTTAATCAGACAATCACCCGAACAATCACGATTTTTGACGACTTGGATGATGACCAACAATTAGACGCTAATGAGGAATTCCAGGTTTGTGAATTTACCATTACGATTGAAGTAGATAATACTCCACCAACAAATACATTTTGTCCTCCAGGAGGTGATCTCGGATGCAATCCAACTCCTAGTCTTTATGCACCAAGTATGGCAACATGGAATGATAACTGTGGCATTAAATCAAATGGTGTTAGACCAGGCACACCTACTTCAATAAATGGATGTAATTACTCAGTTGTTCACGAATACTTTGCTATTGACAATTGTGATAAGGAAACAACTTGTCAACAGACTTTTACCTGGCAGGAAGTAACAGAACCTGTTTTTGACAATTGTCCGGCACAGCCTAT
>JAGQWV010000930.1 GCA_020437045.1 Saprospiraceae bacterium
CTTATTAAAATTATTCAACATAACCTATGCGTTGATCTACTAGGAGCAGGTGCTTTTAACATTCTCCGGTGGTTTTTATTTTATAGTATAGATCAAAAAAATAAAAGCACAATGTCTTTCGTGTAAGTAAATTTCCCTTGAGATAACTTAATTTTCACAATTCACTGATTTAGTTTTAAGATACCCAGTTCGAATGCTCTACGGACCAATCCTGCAGAATTACGGGCACCTAGTTTGTTGAGAAGATTTCGCTTATGCGTTTTGGCGGTATGAAAACTGATAAACAATTCATCGGCTATTTCGTCAGTTGAGTATTCTGCCGCAATCAGATGCATGACTTCTATTTCTCTTGGGGAAATTGATGAGCAAATGGTGATATTCATTTTTAAGGATAGTTGAGCGGTGTGACTAATTATTTTAATAAGTAATATTTTTTTGATTATAAATTACGAAAATCAAGTTCTTGATCTACTGAGTGATTTCAAATTAATGAGCTGTCCTAAATGGATCACAGAGGGAACATTCTCTTTTTAATCTTTCATGATCTTTGATCTTCCATTTACATAAAGCTGTAATCTTAGATTAAGCTACTAATTATTACTGAAATGAGTCTCAAGCCAGGTAGATCCATTCCAGATAAGTTGAATCGTGTCGGATACTGATAACACGCGGTTTGCCGGTAGATTGACATTGCTGGTACCGTCCAACAATTGCCAGTTGTTCTGAATGCATTGCAAAATAAGTACCTGTCCGGTGTAACTTCCATTTGCCAATATCACGGTTCTATTATTTGGATCGGCGTCAAATGTAGCTCCGATCTTTAGGTAGCTAAAACTTTTCATGTCTACTAATTCATTATCGGCATTGACGACTAGCGAATCGTATTCGAATACGAGGGCCTTCATTTGTATATGTCCGCTTTTAAAGACGGTCAATGCATTTGACCGGTTTGCTTCGTCTGCACCATTACCGACGACAAAGAGATAGTCTGTATTGACATAATTAGCTGCATTGGCTTTTGTCAGTGTATCATTAAAGATCCCGATGACCGTTTCACCTAAGGAGTTTGCTCTTAGGCCAATTCCTGCCGTTAAAGAAGCAGTCCCTTTACTTATATTCTGTCCACCCATTGAAGTACTGAGAAAACCACTGGCATTATTGCGAAAACCCCAGGCAGTACTTATATCACCCGACGCAAAATTTAATTGCCCCCAGCTAGTGGAATGTGACCCACTTGCCACATTATCGTGTCCCCAGGCGGTTGACAATAGACCGGTTTGGTCTTTATCCCATTGATCATCTGTTACAAGACCGGCTCTAAGTGCAATTCTATCAGCGTACCACATAAAGCGAGCGCCTGCTCCGACCACGGGAGGATCTATGTTTGGATCAGCAGATCCTATTTCAAACGAAACACTTTGAGCGTTACTTAAATATGGAGTTAGGGTTAAAATAATCACAGTGGTCATAACTGAATGTAGAATTGTTTTCATTTTTTTTATATTAAAATTGTTAGGGACTTAATTATCCGAGAAAAATATTTCCAGCCATTGCTCGCCATCCCAGATTAAATGCAGGATATCACCCGGTTGGAGATCATGATTGACCGTTAATTCGGCATTGCTTGATCCATCCAAAAATTGGCAACTGTTTAGAATGCATTCCAAATACAATAATTGCCCGGTTTTAATCCCATTGGATAAAATCAAGGTGTGTTGATCCGCAATATCTGGTAAGCTTGCTTTGATTTTGAGATAGGAGAGATTTTCAACCGATATCATTTGATTGTCGACGACGACATTAATGGTATCTGAAATGAAGTTGAGTGCATGAAATCTATTTTTTCCGTTTTTAAATATTTCCAGGGCATTGGATCGATTTAAACTAGTAGTTCCGTTACCAAGGGTGAATATATAGTTTGAAGAATCAAATGTAATTGGATTGTGATTGACTTGTAATTTATTGTATTGTCCGAGTGCAATTTCTGCATATGATCGGGCAAAAAGGTGGGAACCGGCGGCAAGGGAGGCTTGTCCCTCGGCCTGACAAAATGTACCAAATGCAGTGGCTTGACTGGCTAAGGCCAGGTTATCAATACCCCAGCTGGTAGCATCAGATTTGGTTGAGATATTGTCTTGCCCCCAGGCCATAGCTTGCAGGCCACTTGCCCGGTTGTCCGTGCCCCAAGCTGACGATGATCTTCCCATACTGTCCTTCTCCCAGAAGCTGGGTTCGAAATCACCGAATCTTAGGGCGCCTTTCTCGGCATACCATAACCAGGCTTTTGTTGATCCGATGATCGGTGGGTTTGGAGGATTCGAGGGCAAATTGGCGGGGCCTTCAAACAAAACGGATTGGCTTAATGCCATATGTGTTGTTCCAAAGCCAGACAATAACATTACCAGTTGAAAGGAAATCCAGAATTTTTTCATTTCCTAAGGGATTAAATGATTTACGTCTTTAAATTTTATCTTAATTGTCGCTGTAGTGGGTTTCCAGCCAAATATTTCCATCCCAGATTAGGGTAATTGTATCCGATATCCCCAAATTATGATTGGATGAAAGATTCGTGTTGCTGGTGTCATCCAGCATTTGAAAAGTATTGGCAATGCATTGCAATATCACCATTTGCCCCGGATAACTTCCATCGGCTAGAATAACCGTACGTTCATCGGGATTTGAGGACGGCGTTGCACCTAGGCGGAGGTATCCAAATACATCAACATTTATTACGGTGTTATCGTGATTTACCGATAAAGTGTCATCATAAAATACAAGCGATTTAATGCGGGTATGCCCATTTTTATACAATTCAAGAGCATTGGAACGAAAATTTCCGGAACTGCCATTACCAACTACGAATAAATAATCAGCATCATCTGCCATGGTAGGATTGCTGGTTTCCAGTGTATCATTAAATCGTCCGATCACGGTCTCCACATATGAATTTGCAATTAGACCAAATCCCATCGTGTTTGACACGTCACCTCGACTTATATTAGATTGACCGAATGATGTCGAAATGTTGCCTAATGCTAAATTGTCGGCTCCCCAGCTAGTTGACAACTCCCCCTCGGATATATTATCTTTACCCCATGCCGTCGCATATTGGCCGCTGGCAATAGACGATTGACCCCAAACAACTGATCCTATACCAATATGATCTTTATCCCATTGATCTGATGCAACCTTCCCACTACGCAAAGCTATCCGCTGGGGAAACCACATAAATCTTACTCCGGGTCCTGAGGCCGGTGGATCAACGATTGTATCTTCAACACCAGCTTCAAACAAGACACTTTGTGCCAAGATATCAGTGCCATTTATAGAAACAAACAAGAGAACATAAGGGAGAAGGGTCCCGACACAGTGAAAGAAATCAGCTTTCATTTGGTGAATTTTAGTTGTTTGCAAAGAATAATTCTGTCCAGTTTTCACCGTCCCAAACCAGGCGAATCAGATCCTCACTTTCAAAATTATGGTTGGCACTTTGTGAGGTATTGCTTATGTTATCCAAGAGTTGCCAGGTATTTTGGATGCACTCCAGGGTGATGATTTGACCAATCAGGTTTCCATCGTCGAGGATAATTGTATGAAGATCGGGGTTTGCCGGTGCTGTTGCTCTTATCTTAAGGTGAGATCGACTTCCCACTGTGACTAAGTGATTATCAGATATCGTAATAACCGTATCGGGAATCATAGTAATGGCATGGATTTTGGTTGCGCCGTGGTAATTGGTTTCGATGACATTCCGACGGCTTAAGGCATTTGAACCATTGCCAAGTACCCATAACTGATCTTTTGGTTCCGGTAGAAGAGAAGAAGTTATCCTGGGGACATTGTATCTACCAAAGGCGACGGATGCACCAACATACATACTAAGGCTGCGTCCAGCGGTTAGACTCCACGTTCCAAATGTTGTACAGGAATGTCCAAAAGAAGTGGCATTGAGAGTTCGAACTCTGCTACTTAAACCCCACGCGGTGGAAAGATCAGCGGAGGAGCATGAATTACCCCAGGCACAGGAGTTCAACTTTTCAGCAATGTTATTCTTACCCCAAGAGACGGAGTAAAGACCGATCGTATCTTTTTTCCATTCCTGATTGGTTGCCTCACCAATTCTTAAAGCGCCTTTTTCGGCATACCACATGAATCCGCTGATTGATCCAGTGGCTGGTGGATCGGATGGATCAGGGGGTAAAATCGATGGTCCTTCGAAAAGTACCGGCTGCGTAGAAAGATTCGAATAATATGCCCCAATAATTAAAAATATGAACAACCGGATTAAGTATGGTAATTGACAGTAGGTGCGGTACATTTTTTAGAATTTTATTCGAGTTAGGGATCTTAAGCCATGTAGTCTATGGACGAATTTTGTCTTTAAAGGTTAAGACAAATGCAATAAATCGATCCAGATCCTTTTTTCGGGTAGGAACGCCTACAGAAATCCTGACTGCTCCCCTCCATTTTCCGGCCGAGTTTTTTGTGAGATGAATCGGATCGTTGATTTCACTTTGAAAGTATTTTTCCAGTGAATCTTGGGTCAGATCATGGTTATATTCATCGACACCGGGATTACAGAAGCAACCACTTCTAAGGGAAATGAAATATGCATTTGCTTTCTCCTCTATTTCAATGAAAGGGTATGGTTGTCCAAGGGCATCTAAAACAGTGATCATTATATTTCCACCGCAATTTGATCGATCTGAAGGACCATGTATTTTTATAATGGGCAAACCAGACTCATGTTGCAACCGACTTAATTCATGGTGCAGGTATTTTTGAAGACTTTGAATTCGCTGCTGAATTCGCAACATTCCAATAGATTTCAAAAAATCCAGACCAATTTTGATAGCTGGTATGGATAGAAAATTGATGGTGCCGTCTTCATATCTTTCGTGACCTTCCAGAAGCTTGTAGTGATCTGTTTTAACGGAGGCAGCCATTACCGTTCCGCCGGCAAACCAGGTTTTTTTGAGTTTATCAATGTGGGTATTTCTAACCAAAAGGCATCCCATTCCCGTGGGATATCCAAACATCTTGTAAAAGGACATAACCACAAAAGCCGGTTTGATTTCGCTCAAATCAAGCACTGAACTCGGTACAAATGCCGATACATCCAGTAAAACATCCCAACCACATTCTTCAGCTTTTTGAACCCAACAGAGATCATGTTTGACTCCGGAGGCATTCGACTGAGCTGGAAAAGCAAATAATCCCCGTGGTGGATTTTTCCAATGCATTATTAAACTGCTCATAGTCCGCGGTCAAATTTGCATTGAGTCCTGAGTAACTGAAGTTAGCTCCTTTTTGTTTGGCGAAAGATCTTAGCCCATTTATTGAATTATGATTGTCAGCCAACATGAGAAGGGGAGATTTACTGTCAAAGGGATAACTCTCTCCGACAATCCGGATGGCGTGACTAGCATTCTGGGTGAAAATGCACAAATAATCTTGTGCGTTGAAAAATGAAAGTACTTCAGATCTGCTACTTTCCGCCATAAGAGTGGCCAATCTGGAAGTGGGATTGGTTGAATGTGGATTGCCAAATACATGATTTTTTAACCATGAATTATGCATTTTAATCTGCGATGCGCCATAGAGAGCTGATCCTGTATAGTCCAAATAGGTCTGATTATTCTTATCCAGACGTTTGAACTCTTTTTTAAACAATTCTTTAAAATAGACTTCATGTTCGAGTGGTTTTTCCACCTCTGGGTTGGGAGTGATGGTTTGTAGCATGGTCATTAACTTTAGCTATTCAAAGCTAGATCAGAATCTTGCCAAATGCTGCTAGAAAACCGTCTGTTTCTGACTTATTTGCGACATCAACTACCAAAAATCCGACATCAATAATAAAAATCCGGCACTTTGATAAAATATCAAATACTCCTCAGTGATTTATTGATTTATTGTGGATGGGAGAATTCCAAACTCGTCTTTAAAACACTTGCTGAAGTATGAGAGGTTTGAAAATCCT
>JAGQWV010000931.1 GCA_020437045.1 Saprospiraceae bacterium
ATCATTTCCGAAATGGATTGCTCATCTATATTCAGATTAGAACTCAAATAAGTGGTTAGACTGAAATGATTCATAAAATCAATTTCAATGGTATTTTATGTGCGTAAATCTACTTGATGTCGCACCTGCAACCAAATGGCGTCTTTATGCCGGAAAAGTCCAGGAGTAGTTGTCGTGCTAAATTGGCTATTCCAACTAAGTGAAAAAAGCAAATTTTTACTTGCCTGATATACCGGCCCAAACAATATCCTGTTTTGCCCAAAAATATCATATCCGGTATTTTTCTCGGTATTGAAAAAGACTTCATCTCCTGCTTTCCACAAAATCCTTTTTTCTGATTCCTTAGGACCGATTTTAAAAAGTGGTATTGTCAAATTTAATGCATACCGTAGTCGGACCATTAATTTTTCATCAGGAGTTATTTTACCGGTATCACGATATTGGAAAAACCGTTCTTCAATACGGTATCGGTGGGTGAGATCAACTTTTCCCCAGGTATTTTTAAGCGAAAGATCCTGATAAGGGCGGTATTCAATACGATTTACGCGACCATTTGCATAGGTTCCACTAATGCCAAATCCTCCCCCGACCAGGAAATGATTACTAAAATGGATTTGTGTTGCTGATCGTATAATATATTGAGCCGGAGCCTGGAAACCATCTTTCCAACGGTAACCAGCGGCATAGAGCAAGGACCACCTTTCACTTAGTCGCGTCAATCCATCCAGCTGTAACCATTGCTGGTGCTCGCGGGTTACTTGTCGGGACTGTCCCAGAACCATTTGTACGGTAAAAATGGAAATCAGAAGAATAAAGAACTTATGAATACCAATGGATTTTGGCAGCAAAGTACGGATAGCGGTCATAGTTGCAACCCTTCTAAAGGGATCCTAAACATACTAATAAATAAGAAGTGGGTCAAACACAAGATTTCCTATAATTCTGAGTAAGCACTCCATGGCAAACGTTCAAAAAATATCCGGGATTCATTAAGATTGCTTGCAGAGTGCATTTAACAATCGATTGTGGCACTTTTTAACCTAATCTTTAAAGAAACAGTAGGCAATAAAGAGAATCTTTGCAAAAATTGTATCATTTTTAGGGCAACGCTTTGATCACCTCTCTGAAAGTTACCCATTACCGGAAAGTTTGCTAAATACATTTCTGCAAAACCATCACCAATGACTTATAGTAAGTCGATGTGACTTTAAATTCTTGATAATCAAAAGGTAATAAACAATGAATATACCAGGCATTTTTTTTGTTTTTGTCCTTTGGACAATGATGACGCTATCGTTATCCGCGCAGGATTACGATCTGCTTATTAAGGGAGGTTCCGTCACCGACATTAAGAATGGCTTGGTGGAGGCCAAAGTAGATATAGCAGTAGCCAATGGTAAAATTGCTAAAGTAGAAGCCAATATACCGGAGTCTACGGCTAAGCAGGTTATACATGTCAATGGACTAATAGTCACCCCGGGTCTAATCGATATTCACGGCCATGTATTCTGGGGTACGGATCCGCATGCAGCTTACAGTAATGGTATGAGTAGTGTGGCACCTGATGGATTTACCTTCCGAAGTGGCGTGACTACCATTGTTGATGCCGGTAGTTCTGGTTGGAGAAATTTCCTGCAATTTAAAGAGCAGACAATCGATCATTCGAAAACGAGAGTACTTGCTTTTCTAAATATCGTCGGATCGGGAATGAAAGGTGGGGTCATCGAGCAAAATATTTCGGATATGGATCCAAAACTCGCTGCACTGACCGCCAGAAGGTATAAGGATTATATCGTCGGCATAAAGCTGGCACATTTTAGCGGTCATGAATGGATCCCAACGGAAAGAGCCGTTGAGGCAGGAACCCAGGCTGACATCCCTGTAATGGTGGATTTTGGGGGGAGCAATCCTCCATTATCATTGAGAACGCTCTTCATGGAAAAACTCAGGCCGGGAGATATCTTCACCCATGCCTATGCCGCCCTGGGTAGCCGGGGAAGAGTCGTCGATGAAAACGGCAAAGTTGAACCTTTTGCCTTCGAAGCACAGAAAAGAGGAATCATCTTCGATGTCGGTCATGGTGGCGGAAGTTTTGCTTTTGAACAGGTAGTACCCGCCATGAAACAAGGATTTTGGCCAAATTCCATAAGCACGGATTTACATATAGGAAGTATGAATGGTGGGATGAAAGACATGCTTAATATCATGTCAAAATTCCTTAACATGGATATGCCCATGGATAAACTCATCGGCGCTTCTACCTGGAGTCCGGCACAGTATATCAAGCGCGAAGATCTGGGTCATCTGTCCGAAGGTGCCGTAGCCGATATCGCCATCTTTAGCATGCATACCGGTAATTATGGATTTATCGACTCTAAGAAAATGAAAATGATGGGAGACAAAAAGCTGGAGTGCGAACTGACCATCAAAGATGGCGAGGTGGTGTATGATTTAAATGGTCTTGCAAGTGATCTCTGGGATAAATAAATTATTAAGACTTCAGCCTACCAATTATTATATGAAAGCTCCACAGAGCATTGATTTCCAGAAATAAAATGATTGAATCATGATCAGCAGAAGAAAATTGCTTAAAAACCTTTCCGCTACACCAGTGATCGGAAGTATTTTGGGCTCGTGGGCTTTGTCCACAAAAAATGAAAATAAACCAAAAACACGAAATCTATTTGAAGAACTGGATGTGACTCCGGTGATTAATGCGGGCGTCACCATGACGTTCCTCTCCGGTTCATTGATGCGACCAGAGGTGCTTGAGGCCATCAATTCTACCGCCCATGACTTTGCCAATATGTATGAACTACAGGATAAAGTTGGGGCAAAAATAGCGGAGATGCTCCATGTCGAAGCGGCTATGGTTACCTCAGGTGCCGCTTGCGCCATGGTCTTGGGTACTGCCGCGTCCATCACCGGAAGCGATCCGGAAAAACGACGGCTCCTACCGCAATTACCCGGCCCGCAACCGGAAGTAATTATGCAAAAAAGTCACCGATATGTATTCGATCAGGCCATTACCACTACCGGTGCCAAAATTGTGGAGGTGGAGGGTCCTGCCGCGATGGAAGCCGCTATAAATGAAAATACCAAAATGACCCTATTCTTTAATGCAGCCGGAGAATCGAGTGTAAGCCGGGAAGAATTTGTTGCGATATCAAAACGCCATAACATCCCTTCTTTTATTGATGCTGCCGCCGATGTACCTCCGGTTGAAAATTTGTTTAAATATCAGAAGATCGGCTTTGACCTGATAACTTTCTCGGGCGGAAAGATGATCAGGGGTCCACAGAGTGCCGGACTACTTTTTGGCCGCAAGGATCTCATTGAAGCTGCTAAACTCAATCACAGCCCTCATGAGGCACCCATAGGCCGGCCAATGAAAGTAAACAAAGAAGAAATCTTTGGCATGTATGCCGCCCTCAAAGCTTACCTCGAACTGGATCATGAAAAAGAGTGGCAGGAGTGGTTATCAAGAATAGATAGCATCAAAACCCAAATCGAATCCATCGATAGTGTGAAAGGTGAAACTCGGGTAAGTCCCGGACCAGCCAATGCGTTTCCCAGTATGCTCGTTTCCTGGGATGAAGAGAAAGTTAAAATCAGCCCCCGGCAAGTGCAGGAAGCATTAAAAAGTGAAAATCCAAGTATTGTAACTAATGTCCGACGGAATGATAGTGGCGAAGACATACTGAGTGTCGGTGTAGTTTTGCTAAAACCGGAACAAGTAAACTATGTGGCCGGACGTCTGAAAGCAGTCTTACGCGATTCGGTGTAATTAATTTTACACCATATTTTTTTTGAAAAGCACTCCAATACCACAAATGTGATTAGTATAAATTTTTCAGCCAAATAATGAATTTTATAGATCGTAACTTTTGGGGCAAGCTGTACTTGTTCCTGGCAATCTTAATCTCGATTAGTTCGTGTCGAAACAACGGGGGTATGCCCAATGGTGATACAGACAATGGCGGACTATTTCTACCTGGTGATTTTGAGGCTTTGGTGGTTGTCGACAGCATTAAGGGAAGAGCTAGACACCTTGCAGTCAACGACAATGGTGACATTTATGTAAAACTGAGATTTGCTGATACAATCGGAGGAAATGCCGCACTAAGAGACACCGACGGCGACGGCAAAATGGATGTGATTGAACGCTTTGACAACTACATGGATAAAAGTAGTCTTGGATCGGAAATGAAGATTCACGATGGTTACTTGTACTTCAGTTCGGTCACCCGGATCTTCCGTCAAAAATTAACGAAGGATCTGGTACCCGATACCGAGATGGAGCTGATCCTGCTGGACACCCAACCACCAAGGCAACACGATACAAAACCGATTACGTTTGACAATCAGGGTTATCTCTACACGGTATATGGAGCACCTTCTGACGCATGTCAGGTAGATGACCGATCTCCCCTGTCACCGGGCATGAACCCTTGTCCGATTCTTGAGACCAGAGGTGGCGTTTGGCGTTTCAAGGCAGATAAAAAGGATCAATTTCAAAAGGATGGAGAAAAGGTGGCTACCGGGTTTCGCAGTGTGGTCGGACTTGACTGGAATCAGGAGGTAAATAGTCTCTATGCAGTTGCCCACGGTCGTGATTACTTGCATAATACCTGGCCCAGGCAATTTAGTGCGTGGCAGGGAGCCGTCTTGCCCTCGGAGGTATTTATCCGGCTTGATAAAGGAGCCAATGCCGGCTGGCCCTATCACTATTATGATCAGATCAAGGGAGGTTATTTTCTCAATCCTGAATATGGCGGCGATGGAGTAAAAAAGGGTGATACCACCGGTTTAACTACTCCTACCGTGGGTTTTCTTGGTCATTTTGCTCCTAACGACCTTCTATTTTACACCGGTGACCAATTTCCCGATCGATATAAGAATGGAGCGTTTATTGCCTTTCATGGCTCCACAAGCAGTTCTCCATATCCACAATCCGGGTATTTCGTAGGTTTTGTTCCGATGAAAAATGGTGTGCCAACGGGCCCCTGGGAGGTTTTCGCTGATGGTTTTGCCGGAGTAGATACCATATATAGTACCAGCGATGCCGCCTACAGACCGATGGGATTGGCTTTGGGGCCTGATGGCTCCCTCTATGTTTCTGATTCGGAGAAAGGGAAAATCTGGCGCATCATGTACAAGGGAGATAAATCCGATTTCGGTGATGCACAACTCGCCGCCATGGCTCAGCGGAAACAAACGGCATCAAATATCAAAACTCCGGACGAGGTGAAAGACCGATTGATTGAAGATGGTATGAACGATATAGATGAAGAAAATCTTTCAGAAGGAGGCAAACTCTTCAATATTTTTTGTTCGGTATGTCATCAACGAAATGGAAAAGGAAATGATCGATTTCCACCACTTGACCATTCGGAATGGGTACTGGGCTCAAAGGACACTTTGATCAATGTCATCTTACATGGGTTGCGGGGTGAGATTTCCGTCAAGGGAAAAACCTACACCAACAGAATGCCTAAATTAAATATGCTGAAAGATGACGAAATAGCTCAGATACTCACCTATATCCGTCAAAACTTTGGCAATAATGCTTCTACGGTGACCACTCGTGAAGTTGCTGAGCGAAGAGCCTTGAGTACTCCTAATCAATAATTCAATTCCATGAGCCTGATGCCAACTCTTTAAAATTTTCAAAATTATTAATAACTCAGCATGTCCATATTTGAGCCCGGGTAGCATATACCCATTTCAACACCTTAAAAATGGATTGGCGCAAGTTAATTTACCTCTATCGAACGTCTCGTCTTAAGATGCAAGAAAAATAACCGAAGTTGGATCAAGGTGATAGTGACCGGGGCAATTTTTTAGCGTCTCCATAAGCCATCGGGGTATCAAGCCTGCGATTGCGTGAAAAAGTCGGTGACAAAATTAATTACAGCGAAAAACCTAAATAAATAGGACCCATTAAACCATTAAATCATTAAATATGACCAAGAACCTAGAAGATGATTATGAGCCCTTTTTAAATTTAAAAATGATTAGTGCCGCCAAATAGGTCTCTAAAAAACTGAGGGGAATTGCATACGGAAGAATTCCAAAAGGTAATACATTCATGTTTCCGGTCACGATCCACATCAAGCAAAAACCGGCAAACCAGGAGAGCATGGTCGTATGGATTAAGGAAAACTTCCTTGAGATAATATAAATAACAATTGCAAAACATAAAGACCAAACTCCCCATATCGCTCCATTAATTGGTGCAGATGGAAATTCCATTCCCAGGTGCTGATAATGATCTCTCCAGTAAGCGCTTAAGAGGAATTCATTGCGAAAAAATTCCGAAATACTAATCCAAACAGTAGCTGTGATGAGCGCCAATAGTGTTTTATTCATTATTACGATAAAATATATTCTCCCAAAAAAATCATCTAAACTTAATTAATTCTACCCCGGTCACTTATCCTGATTCCAATCCGAGACTTTACAGGTAAAACTACTGAATTACTTCTGGAGAAAATTTTTAAGAATTACTTGGTTAAAATCTCGATTTCCATTTGATTCCATTTATAATAGGTACTGTGGTCGTATCCGGCATCCGACCAGATCAATACCATTTTAGTACCATCATCACTGATCCATTTTGGGCTCAGCTTTAACCCATACGTACGATTATGGGGATCGTCAGGATAAAACGACTCGTTATAATAAAATTGCTTCCAGGGGCCCCAGGGATTTTTAGCATACCAAAAGCCAATACTTCCCGGTAGAGGGCAATCCCAACACCATCCCTCCCAATATTTTCGATTCGGGTCTTTAATCCCGTAACTGGTCATGATATATAAATCCAGGCCGGAATTATACACCACACTGGGAAACCAACTGGGCCACATCCAATCTTGCCCCGGTCCTGCAGCAGGAAACTCTATCGTAAATTCCCGATCATGAAGGTTCTCTGTCCATTGTGGCACACCATTTTTGATATTCTGAAAATATTCATAGTGAGCTTTATCCCGGATATGATCCTTAGGTACCCGTGCCAGGGCCAGATGCCTGGGATTAAATTGCTCAGGTGAATACATGTATATGTAGTCATCCTTGGCAGCAGTATTGGCTTTTCCGTTTTGTAAAAATGCAATCCAATTGAAGGCGTAGGCATACTGACCTTCTTTGGGTCTGGGATCTTCCTTGTAAAAGAAAAAAGCCTGAGAATCTAAAGAATGGTATGTCTCATAGGTTTCCAGTTTACCATCCCATCGATACACTGATTTGCCAAAATCCTTGGTATAAAGCAAGCGATTGGCTACCGGACGGTTATACCAGGTATCGGTCTCACTTTTCCACAACCAAATATAAATGGTACTATCTACCGCCACGGTACCATAAGCATACAAAGGAGAATTGACCACACTGACCGGCCAACCCGGCATCTTTGCCACATCTTCTTTTGTAAAATTCTGGTTCCCTGAAATCCTCAATAACATCGCTCCTTCCCAATCCGAAAGTGACTTTAATTTTTCTGGAGTTCCCCACCATCCATTTCCATCATCCAACATCGTATACACCTGATCGTCCATGGCCCATGTCTGGCACCAATTATCACCAAAATTACCCTTACGAATCAATGTGTTGGTATCAAATCGCACACCAACCGGTATGTTTTGTGCATCAACCAAACCTATCGCAAGCAGGCCTGATAACAACATTAAAAATCTGCAATTCACAACGATCATAAACTTAATTTAATAGCTACCCGGGAAAGTCAAACTATAAGCTCGACCGGTCTACGAGCGAATTTTCCAGTTCGTGAAAATATTGCATAACCCGTAATTCTGTTTTAGTCTGCAGTCGAACCTGATCAAATAAAGAACTTCTGATATTCCTATACAAGTTGACAGTCTGATGCAGGGTCTGAAATAGCGAAGAGAGATTGTAATCCGGAATGGTCAATAAAAGTGCATTGAGATCATCCGTATCAAGATCAAACTCGGCTTTTCTCACTCCCCGGGGTAGTTTATCATTTTTAATATTTAGCAATGGTCCAAAAACAACCATTCTTAGATAACCAAAAAAATCAAAGGCTTCCAGATATTCTCCTCGCCCCATTTTCAATAGCACATAATGTACACATATCCAAAACCGGTCTT
>JAGQWV010000932.1 GCA_020437045.1 Saprospiraceae bacterium
CCTGGATGCCTATCATATCCAAATATAATAAGCAGAAATAAAAAATATCTCCACTCCCAATATTATGTTGGGAAAAAGTCCGGAAAGAGACCGGGAAATCGAGATGATTCAACAAATGATTGAAGTCGCCGGAAAAACAGGGGTCAAATTGTTGCTATATAATACCATCATTCTTCCCATCCTGCGTACAGGTCGAACCACGGATCCGAAAAGGGGTAATGCTGCCTATAATACCTGGAATTATGAGGAAGCGATGAAGAGTAATGAGCCGAATTATATAGATCAGGTGGTCGGAATCGATGAGATTTATGAACGAATAACATATTTCCTAGACCGGGTTCTACCTGTGGCCGAGGAATACAATGTCAAGTTAGGCAACCATATTGCTGATCCACCTGCCCCGGTGGGGTATAGAGGCATTACCCGCTGGAATAGTCCTGATGTATTCGCCGGTATCAAGCGTTTTGCTAACCTTTACGATAGTCCATCTCACGGATTCAATCTTTGCCTGGGATCTGTGGCAGAAGGTCTTAAAGATCCTCGGAAAGAGATTATTCCGATCATTAAATGGGTGGGAGAAAGAAATCAGATCTTTAACATTCATCTCCGTAATATCAAGGGTGGTTGGAACAATTTTATGGAAGTATATCCGGATAATGGTGATATGGATTTTGTTGAAGTCGTGCGGACATTGAGAGATGTAGGTTATTCCGGAATGCTAATGCCGGATCATACTCCACATCATGATGATCCTGCCAGCTATCTGCAAGGACATGCTTTTGCATTCGGATATAATATTGCTTTAATCCAGGCCGTGGCTGCAGAATAATATGGTTCGGCATTTTAATCCTGTGCATCGAAATGTTGCTTTAGGTGGCTACCGATAAGGTTTAAACTAAACACCAAAAGCATTATACAAAGACCAGGAAATAAGGCCAGCCACCAGGCGTTTGTACTTTGTCGAGCCTGAGCAAGCAAGGTGCCCCAGGTCACTTGGTCGATGGGTATTCCAATACCCAGAAATGACAAGGTGGATTCCAGTAGAATCACTGATGAGATGCCGAAGGCAAAGACCACTACCAAAGGACCGAGGGTTTCCGGTAAAATATAATGGGTAATTATTTTTCTATGACTTAAACCACTAACCCTGGCGGCAGTAATGTAATCTTGGGCATTGACTTTCATAACTTCTGCTCTGGTTATGCGGGCAAATGATGTCCAACGTACAAGAGCAATGATCAGGGCCAGCGTAATGAGTGTAGGTGAATCAATAAGAGCTGCGATGACCATTAGAAGTAATAGCGCTGGAATAGATTGAAACGTTTCGATCAGTTTTAATATGATTTGATCAACAGGGGCAAAAACGGATGGTCTGCGGTTTTTTAAGATGAAATAGATGACAAAAACCAGGGCAATCATGCAGAGGATGCCGATTGAGACGGTCATGATGGTATATTTGATCAAATACAGCAAATAGCAGATGAGAACCATCACCGGCAAAAGAGACCAGGACCACCTTACTGGAAGCTTGTTACCCCAGTAACCGGCCAAGGCGCCTAATAAAATTCCGATGAATGATGCTGCACCAATGGAGATGATCGCAATAAGTAATGACTTTCGACAGCCAAAAACAATTCCTGCGGCTACGTCCCTTCCTAACCGATCCGTTCCCAGGTAATGCGTAAGTTCTAAAGGTCCTCTTTTGACTTTCGTTCCAGGTGGGACGAAGCGTTCATTAAGATTGGTATAACCTTCGTTACGAAAAGGTATCGGGGCCAATTTTATCTCATCATAATTCTGAAAATTTTCAGCTATGGTGACCCGATCTTTAAACATGGTCCAGTTGATCCGGTTATCTTTCTTGATATAATAAGGTTGATCGGTGGCAATCAGGGGAGCAAAGATGCCTACTATGGCAAATAGTGCCAAGATGGACCAGGCGATAAAATAGGTGTATTTATCCCATCTGATGGAAAAATTTCTATTCATGCTCCATCCCATTTTAACCTCGGATCAACCCAGCGATATAAGATGTCACTAATGAGCAATCCGGTCACAGTTAATAGTGTATAAATCATTACAATGCCATTTACGATTGCCCAATCCTGACCTAAAATAGCATTGTACAACACTCTTCCTGTTCCGGGAATATTGCATATTACTTCGACCACCAGTGAACCGGCAAGAGCAGCGGGAAAAACCGATGCGATCAATGTGATTAGTGGAAAACTGGCATTTCGAAAGACATGATACCACAAAATGTATTGTTCACTTAATCCTTTGGTACGGGCATGCCTGACATAAAATTTGTTTTTTTCTTCAGCTACACTATTCCGGACAATTCTGGCAATGAACGCCAGCAGATTGGTACTTAGAATAAATACCGGTAGTACTAATAAGGGAAAATTTTTACCGATCATTTGGACAAAAGAATCGGATGAATTTATATTCCATATGCCTACGGATGGGAAAATATTTGTCCAGGATCCATATTCCGAGGTGGTAAAAAAAACCACTAAAATGGTTGCCATCCAAAACACCGGTATCGAATAAATTAAATACATAATGATACTGGAAATCTTATCAAATAGACCTTTGTTCCAACCGGCATATACTCCAATTAGTATTGCCAGAGAATATCCGATGATGATCGAGAAAAAATTTATGATAAATGTCCACCTGAACGAGCTGAAAATTACTTTTAATGCCGGTTGGCCATCGGTAGTGGAGGCACCTAAATTCAGTAGAAAGGCATTCCTAATCCAGGTATGATATTGATTATCTCTACCATGCCACACGATCTTCGGCAAGTATGAATTGTTTCGTTTACCAAGACCGGAAAGATGCTGGATTAAATCCAAAATCTGGGATAACTTGGTGTTAGGAGAGGTATTCAGTGTGCCTTTAATGGTTGATGACAGATAGTTGAGATCTGGTATGAATCTGGAAAACGTACTTTTAATACTTTCTGAGGCTGAAAAATCCTCAGAAACAATTTCATCGATTTCATGAGTCAGGGCAAATACCAGCTCAGCATTACCATATTGCCTGAACAGGTTGGTCATGAATTTTTTCTGTAGAGGAGATAGTTTGTAGAAATCGCTAGGAAAGTTGGAAGGTACAATTGAGAAATAAAATTCAGGTTTATCGAGATTCAGATTTTTGGCGGCGATATTATAAGTCCTGCTATCTATCATGTCGCTACTAAAATCCATTGAATTATTCTGATAACGCATGGCGGCCAGCACTGGATCACCCGGTAAACTTTTAGCGATAATAAAAATAAGAGTTAAGACTAAAAATATAGTGGGAACGATTAATAGAACTCGTTTTATGATAAATCGCCACATCCCTAATTTTTGATACTAATCGTATTTTCAAAATAACCGGGACGTAAGGTAGTAGTTTTAAAATTTAATTTCTTGAGTGCCGCCAAAGGCGTTTTAGGTGCTACCAGAAATAGGGCCGGCTGTTCATCTTGCAGAATTTGCTGAAATTTCAGGTATAGTTCATTTCTTTCGCTTTCATTAAGGGTAATCCTGATTTTGTCAATTAGAGAATCGACTTCTGCATTACGAAAATTGAAATAATTAGTACCCCCCGGTCCGGCTTTCTCCGAGTGCCAAAAATTAGTAGGATCGTAAGCTGCGATGGATTGCACCGAGGCTAAGCAGGACAAGTCATAATCCCCGTTTTCTGTATCCTGAATCAATTTTGGTACATCGTTGGGGATGATGCTCATCTGGATTCCTACTTTTTCCGCCTCCGATTTAAGAATGATAGCCACATCTTGCGACAACTGACTACGGGAAGTTAAAATGCTTAAAGAGAGGTTCGTCTTAATACCCTCGATCGTTTTGTCAAGAATGCCATCGTGATTGGTATCTGACCAACCTGCTTCTGCCAACAATTTTAACGCTCCCTGAGGGTCAAAGGGCACTGGTTTGACATCATGGTTATACGCTGGATGATTGGGCGAAAGGGGCCCAATTGTCCGGGTGGCCAGGCCATAAAATAATTTATCAATCAGATTTTCGATGTCCATAAGCATACTGATCGCCCGGCGTACTCTCTTATCACGAAGGGCGGGCCGGTCATTGTTGTAAGCAATAAAGTAATAGCTTAAGACATCGGGAGCTTCCAGTGTGAGTGGATGTTCCTGATTATTGTAATTTTTTAGTTCTTGAAATTGCTCCGGAGTGATATCTGCCACCAAATCAAGCCTTTGGTCTTTCAAAGAGGTCAACGCAGTCTGTGCATCAGGAATGAGATGGTAGGTAATGGATGCCGGATGCGCCTGCAGTGAGGGATGCTTATCCTGGAATTTGGTGCCCCACCAGTTTTCTTTCCGCTTCAATATAATTTGCTGTTTCGGGATCCATTCTTCAAATTCATAAGGCCCATTACCCGAGATAATTTCTCTCGAATATTTTTCATCATTAAATTGTGTTGCGAACTGGTGGAGAGTGCTGTCAAGATCAGCATCAGCCTGGCTACCTATATTTTTGATTTGTTGAAAATTATAGGGCTTGAGCAGTTGATCCGGATCGTATATATGTTCCGGATAGACATCATTATTGGTGATTACTTCCTCGCTCAGAATATATTTATTATTGGTAAGAACCGTTATCTTTTTGGGATTATTTGGGTCTACTGTAACATCGGTAATATGGGCCATCTGGTTTTTCCAAGTCGTATTGAGGAGATAGGGATCCTGGGCAACCTTCATCGTAAAGAGATAGTCGTATCCGGTGACGGGCGTACCATCATCCCAGGTTGCTTCCTCCATAATCTCCATTTCGTATCGCAGTCCCTTTTCTTCATCAGCCGGGTCGATAGCGGTGATTTTAGGGTAATCTTTGATCAGAACGGGTTCAAGGCGTAACGAAAACGGATTGTAATCGGAGAGCGGTAAAAAAATCATTCCTTCGATCTGTGATGCGTGGACCTGTCGGGAAAGTATAGGATTGATACGATCGGGTTCAAATCCTAAACGGATGGATAAGTTATAAGCAGCCTCCTCTTCCGGGATATCTCTGTATCCTTGCTGACAGGAAATAATGACAGCTACACTGACGACGATTAACAACCGGGTGATCATGGTGTTTGTAATAATGGGTGACTAACTACTACGGATAGACATGAATTTACAAAATAACAATTAATTCATCTATGAAGAAAACGATTTTGATTGCCGGAGGTTCTGGTCTCGTGGGTACTTTTTTAAAGAAAAAACTCGAAGACATGGGGCACGAGATCCGCATTCTTTCCC
>JAGQWV010000933.1 GCA_020437045.1 Saprospiraceae bacterium
CCAAGAAAACGGTTGGTATAACGTATAATGTTCGACATTCTCCTAATCACATATCTACTCATGCGAACATAGCCGATAAATATAAAAATAGCACCTGCTGCTGAGCCTAACGCCACAAAAATAATTTCACGCAGGTGGGTAAAATCATAGCCATTACCTTTCAACCAGATTGCTACAAATATCCAGGTCGGTATAATTAGAAAATTCATAGCAGCTATTGCCATTCCATAACCGAAGTATTTGGAATCACTTGCACGTTTGACACTTTGTATTTTTTTTACCTTTTTTACAATATAAAATAGACCGAGTATTAGAAAAATAATTCCCGCAATCCAATTAATAGTCTGAGTGATAATCGCATTTCTTATAATAATATCGATAAAATAAACGGCGATAAAGGTATAGAGCAACTGGGTGACACCCGCCCCCAGTGACACCATAATGCCCGCTCGATAACCTCGTGTAAGTGTCCGTTCAGCTACCGCCAGATTGATCAATCCCGGAGGAATAGCCCCCAGGGCGCTAAAAACAACTCCAAATAAAAATAAGTGCAGCAGGTTCAATTGATGATGTCTTCTATTTTTGTTTAAAGTTCTCTAATCCAGATGTTACGATATCTCACTCTATCACCGTGATCCTGTAATAGCAGTGGGAGTTTATCTGCATGTTTAAAGTAGGATGGTTCTCCTATAAAAATACAAGGACCACGCAATTCTACATGATTTTGTATTAAAATTCCATTTTGAAAAGCCGTGACATAGGCCGGTTGCTTCAAATCTCCATCTTTATCAAAAGAGGGAGCCATGAAAATAATATCGTAAGATTGCCATTCACCAGGTGGTCGGGATGCATTGACCAGCGGCATAAATTGTTTATACATAGCACCAGCCTGACCATTTGAATAGGTCCGGTTTTCATAAGAATTTAAGATCTGAATTTCATATAGACCCATGAAGAAAATACCGCTATTACTATATCCCTGGCTTTCTTTACCCGGGTCAACCGGTGCTAGCCATTCGATATGCAACTGCACACTTCCAAAAGATTGTTTGGTCTCGATGGCCCCTGTACCAGGATTCACAATAAGTTGTCCATCTTTAATTAGCCATTGAGGGTCTGAAAATTCAGGGTGCGTTTCTTTCCATTCAATAATGGAAACAACCTGATCCATACGAGTGCCATAATCATATTTTGGCGTGTGCCAGGCCATCAAATCTTTTCCGTCAAATAATACAACAGCATCAGAAGGAGGCGACGTGTTTACCCCTGGTGTTACCCGAGCTGGTTCGGGTTCCCACTGTTCGGTTGCCGACCATGGTTTAGATTGCTGTAATGCATCAAAATCGATACTTACCGGTTGCGTAAAACATGGCATGGTCATCCAAAGCATAAAAAGCGTTATCCAAACTTTCATAACTTCACGATTATTATCGAAAACCAAAATAGATAGCAGAAGCGGGAAATTCACAAGGACTCTGGGTTGGCTTCTGACCATCCGGACAATTCACTAAATTTTTTAAAGGCAGTTTCCCTTCGAGATAGCAAACATTACCTATGTCAAAGATGAAGTAACAATATCCAAAAAATTTGGGATGGCTGGGTTATCCTTCGTCGATTAGGTTGACATCTGTGTATAGATCATTTAAATTTACCCCATGTTTCAAATCCTATTTCTAGTTTCATTCTTATCAGGACAAAGTTTTCACGCATTGTATTTAAGTACCTGTGAGATCACCATCCATCCTGATAATACCTGGGAAGGTCAGGTCAGAATCTTTCATGATGACCTTGAGGATGCAATTACCAACTTGACCGGTCAGAGACCAAAGCTAACTACGGAGTCTCTTCCATCATGCTATGGGAAAATTCAAGATTATTTGCGTAAACACCTCATCATATCCGATAGAAATGGCAAGATAAATATTGACCTGGAACGAGCCGCCGTTCTTCAGGATGTGGTAGAGATAATTATCTCAGGAAGTAGAATTAACGAAGATGAGTCATACATTGAAAACAACATTCTGTTGGAGATATTTGAAACACAAAAAAACATCATGGTAATTAAAAAGTCAGGGGAAATAAAGACCCTTTACTTTAAAAAAAACCAGACGAAAGAATCCATTACATTCTGACTTTAGCACCTTTCAATTTACCGTATTAAAGAGATCCAACATCATTTGGGTGGTAACCGTCACACCGGTTTCAATAGACGGTTTGGGATCGGGGTAGAAATAGGGTGAATGCAGCGCGGGAATGCTTTCTCCTCTAGCCGCTGCTTCCTGACGATCCGGCGGAATAGTGCCCAACCAATAAAGAACTGTAGGTATCTTATGCTCGGTTTGTCCATATCTCGAAAAGTCTTCTGCCACCATCTGTGGCGCTGCATAGACGACATTTTCACTACCAATTATTTTGGCTGCTGAGGCTGACAACTGATCCACTAATTCCGGATTATTGTAGTTTGGCACGGTACTGAAGCCCGGAATAATCACTTCCGGATACATGTCTTCCGGTAATCCGGCAGATATAGCAACACCTTTTGCTATCTCGCGTATTCTCTTATGAATTAATTGGCGTACATCTTCCTTAAATGTTCGTAGGGTAATTTGCATTTTTACTTCGTCGGGAATGATGTTGTGTTTCGTTCCTCCGGTTATTGATCCCACAGTCAGTACAGCGGATTCAATGGGGTCGACATTCCGGCTAACAATCGTCTGAAACTCCATAACCATCAATGAAGACAAGACGACCGGATCAATGGATTTGTGCGGAGATGCTCCATGTGCCCCACGTCCAAATACCTTTATATCAATACTTTCTGTATTAGCCATGGTAAATCCTTTGGCGAGGCCGACCTGACCAGCGGGAATCGTAGGGCTACAGTGAAGCCCAATGCCATAATCGGGTACTCCAAATTTTTTGTAAAGACCTGCATCCAGCATCAGTTTTGAACCAGCGCCAATCTCTTCCGCCGGTTGTCCAATAAACATAAGTGTGCCTTTCCATTCCTTTTTCATTTTGACCATGGCCCGGGCCGTTCCGAGCCAGGAAGTCATGTGCATATCATGACCACAGGAATGCATCGCTCCTGTTTCTGCACCCTTGTATTGAATGGTTTTTGTGCTGGCGTATTTCAGCCCTGTTTTTTCGGGCATGGGAAGAGCGTCCATATCGGTACGATAGAGGATCGTTGGACCATTACCATTTTTAAAAATCCCCACAATGCCGTAACCTCCAAAATTTTGGGTTACTGTAAATCCAATTTTTTCGAGTTCTTTGGCAAGGGTCGCCGAGGTCTCTTTTTCTTCGAGAGAAATTTCCGGGTTTTTGTGCCGGGTTTTGTAAAAATCAATCAAATAAGGCAAGTCATCTGCAATGATGCGCTGGATATCGGGTGGATTATTGGGAAGAGAAAATGCAGAGCATAAAAAGAAAACCAGTATAAAAGCAGGATAACGCATATTGATTGGATTTAATTAGTTTTATAATATTACAAATGAGGACGTAAACCCCAAAATAAACATCATGAAATCCGTTTGTTTTATTGAAAAACAGCCACTTATTCTCTTTAGGGATATCTTTGTACACCGTATTAAAAGAATATTCATATCCTCCCAATTGAGAGATTGTCATCCTGAGCTTGCGAAGGATCCAGGCACCCGGAGCAGAGAAGCGAAGCGGAACGTAGCGATGGGGCTAAATGGTTATTACGAAGGGAGCTCACTCGCTTGCGTTGCTGCGCTCGTGATGCTTAGATCCT
>JAGQWV010000934.1 GCA_020437045.1 Saprospiraceae bacterium
ATGGTGTAGCCAAATATTTGGTTTGGTAGGATCTTCTTTATATAGCTGAAAATAGTTTGTGTCGGGATATAGTGTTATCGTTGTTCCGGTACGCACATAATAGTTACTTCGGTAGTATTCAGGGGTGATAAAATCCGGAATATTTTTTCTGACTGTTTGCGCGAGCATTTTCCCTAAATAGCGCTGGTAGTTTTTTTGTGCCCTTAAGCTGGGTTTGCTTAATTTATGGTAGATATGTTTTAAGGCCAGGCTCTTTGGAAATTTTTGTTTTTTGATCATTGAATGAGCTTCTCTAAAAGGATTGACTGCTGTAAAATCATCGACGGTCTGCACTGTAAAGGGTACATCGGGTACCCAATCTACAGGATTGACGACATTAAAAGCCCAATCTCTGGTCTGGTTTTCATAGGAATAGGCAAAAAATAAATTTCCTGGTTTGGGACCGGCACTACAATACGTTTTAAATCGAATATCAGATGGTAATACTCCTTGTTTTTGAAGTGAATACAAATGCGCTGTAAGTAGAAAGGTAATGCCACCTCCCTGACTATGTCCCGTGAGTACAAAATCTTTAATTCCCGCCTGGTAACATGAATCTATTTTTGGTAATATATCTTTGGATAAATAGGCCATAGCCACAAACCAACCCACGTGCACTGCTGCCTGCGGATGATCAGACAATTGATAATGGAAGTTAAAATCCGGATCTAAAGAAAGGGATCCGCTCGCTGGAATCATCGCCGCATAGAGATTAGCTAGAAAGCTTGCACCTGTTTGTATACTCCCCCGCACAGCAATGACTACTATTGGTTTTGTTTGATGTTGCCACAAATCCCATCGGTTGTCAAAGGCTACTGTTGGGGATCGATAGACCAGTTGATGAAACTGGGGATCTGCCATACTACTGTCTTGTAACCAATCAGACCTGGCAATGTGGGCTTTCTGGTTAATTTTTAATAATTCCTGATATTCTTTCCGGTCATAACCCGACTGTAATATTTGTCCGCAGATATTTGCAGGATTTAAGGTTAAAAAAATTGAGAAGTAACATAGATGGAATATTAGTGTTTTCATGGGAGTTTATCTTATCTTAATGCTTGTTCCCAGTCCCTAATCAGATCCTCTTCATTTTCTAAACCTACCGAAATACGAAGGAGATTATCGGGTGTCAGACTGTGGGGACCTTCGATGGATTTTCGGTGTTCAACTAAACTCTCAACGCCACCCAGGCTGGTGGCCGTGGTAAAAAGTCGAAGACGGTTAGAGGTTTCTATGGCCTGCTTCCCACTGCCCTTTACTAATGCCGAAAGCATTGCTCCGTAACCAGACATTTGTTTTTTTGCAATGTCGTGACCGGCATGACTTTCCAGCCCTGGATAATTTACCTGTTCGATTTTTGGATGCTGATCCAGAAATGTTGCTAGTCTTCCTGCCGTCTTCGTTTGGGCGCGGACCCGAACATGCAACGTTTGAATACCTCTAGAGATCAGCCAACAATCAAAAGGTGCAGGTACTGCTCCGGATAGATTTTGAATGTCCCTGAAGCGCTCCGATAATCCGGTGGAATCGCGAGTGATTACACAACCTCCTATCACATCGCTATGCCCTCCAAAGTATTTAGTAGTTGAATGTATCACTAAATCGGCGCCCAAAGCCAGAGGACGTTGCCATACTGGAGTCGGCCAGGTATTGTCTACAGCTACCAGGATATTCTGTGGTCGGGCAATGTCAACAACGGCGGCAATGTCCGTTATCTTTAATTGAGGATTGGAGGGGCTCTCCGTCCAGATCAAGCGGGTGTTTTTTCGGCAGGCCTGTTGAATCGCTTCTGGATTTCTCATATCTACCGAGGTAAATTCCAAACCCCATCGCTTGTAAATGCGGTCGGCCAGGAGATAAATATTAAAATAAATATCATCGGGCAATATCACATGATCGCCGGGAGATAGAGACTGAAATACCGCGGCAACAGCAGCCATTCCTGATGAAAAGGCATATGCAGCTGATCCGCCTTCCAATGTAGCCAGGGCTTGTTCGAGGGTCCGGCGGTTTGGATTGTCGGTACGGCTGTACATAAAATCATCAGTGTAGGAA
>JAGQWV010000935.1 GCA_020437045.1 Saprospiraceae bacterium
TGCTGGTTGGATCTCCTCAGGATATCTGATTATAAAAGGCATATGGATGGCCTCTTCATAAAACATGCGCTTATCAAAAAAACCATGCTCTCCCAGAAAATACCCCTGATCTGCCGTATAAATAACCACGGTATTTTTTGTCAGATCGTTATCATCCAAATACTGTAATATTTTGCCAATGTTATCATCAATAGTGGCACCACAGCGCATAAAATCTTTGATAAACTTCTGATAAATTTCCGAGCGAATTTCCCTTTCGGTTGTACCCTTCAAAGCATAAGGGGTTCCCGGATAAAAATCCTTCTGATCTTGTTCCCACCGGTTGCCGAGAATTTCGAGCTTCTGACCGATAAATGTGCGACCATTATTTTCCGGCCCAAAATCATAAAGGGATGGTGGTTCAGGAATGGAAACACTTTCATACAGAGTATCATACCGGGCTGGATAATCAAATGGTTCATGGGTAGCTTTAAAGTGGCACATGAGAAAGAAAGGTTTGTCCGGCTGTCGACCTTTTAGCCATTGCACACTTAAATCTCCGATGATATCGGCGGAATAACCAGGCACTACTTCGCCTTCCTCCCAGTGCTCTTCTGAAAGAAAAATTGGATCATTATAACGCCCCTGTCCGGGTAATATCTTAAAATAATCGAACCCGGCCGGTTTTTCCTTTAGATGCCATTTACCAATCAAAGCCGTTTGGTAGCCAGCCGACTGCATATCTTTGGCCACACTGTTGCTATCAGGGTCCAATGCTTCCGATAAGGTATAGACTCCGTTCTGATGGCTGTAACGACCTGTCATAATGGATGCCCTGCTAGGCACACAAATCGAATTAGCACAAAAAACCTGATTTAAGGTGGCTCCTTCCGAAGCTATTCTCCTGATATTTTCATTTTTGACATATGGCTCAAGAACACCGCCATAAATACCCCAAGCCTGCGAAGTATGATCATCGGCCATCATAAAGATGATATTCGGAGGACTCGATGTTTCAGCTGCCTTTTCACAAGAAAGAAATAGCGAAAAGAAAAAAAGCAAATAAAATGGACGGCGTGTTTCCGTGTTGACAAAAAACATATTTTCTAATGATTAGGAAAACATCAAAAAAATAAATTGACTAAAAATGAATGACAGAAATGAAACCCGGTCGCTAAGACTATTTTTCAAACTGAAAAGCAATCACGGAATTCTTAAAAAACGTAGGAACAAACAACATTCTTTTTTCAATCACATATTCGATATCCGCAGCATTGGTCTCCTCCTTCCGGGTATCTAGCAGCTGCTTTTTCTCCAAGGTCGAAGGAATATAAAAGATCTCTCCCTGCCAGTTTGAAGCCAGGTAATCGCCATCTCCGGCAGGTACGATTCCATCGCCATGCCCCAAGCCACTGACCAGCGTATTACTGGTTTTACTTTCCAGGTCAAATTCCTTTAATTCACTGCTATTACTAGTGAGCATCAGCAGGCGCTCCGGCTCAATAAAAAGTCCGTTTGGGCGTCCGAAATCTCCTTCCAGAATGGTTTCCATGGTTCCATCTTTCAACGCAAAAACTTTATTGCTGTCAGAACCGGAAATATAAACAATACCATTGCCCACCGTTATATCATTTAAGGTGGGATTGCCTTCAATGAGGTATCGATTGAGTACCTTGGCCGTGGCAATATCGATTTCCACCACTTCATCAATATCAGCCACAAAAAGATGATCGTCTAAAATACCCATACCCTTAGGCGCATTCAATCCTTCCACCCATTTGAGGTCAATGATCGAGCCATCCAGCGCCAACCGGGATATAAATCCATTGCCATCCTTTTCCCATGGATTTAAATTGATATTAGACACATAAATCAGGTCACGGCGAGGATCATACAGTACAGATTCTGGTGTACGCAGGGTGGTGTCACTGACCCATAGCTGGGTTAATTTAGGTCCCGATGGTGCTGCGTTCTTTTTTTCCTGGGCAGTATCACCCGATTTGCAGGCTAGAAAAAATAATAGCAGCAAAAGATAAAAGGTCTGAAGAGATTTATGCTGATCCACGATAAATAAATTTACCTAAAGATAATGAACAGCAAATCAACAGAAGAATGATTAAAAACTATTTCATCTGTGTAAAAAATAACGTTATTGTATAATCCGGCTAAAGTTTAGGAAGGCTCCATGGCTTTCGATATTCCGGCACGATATATTTATTAGCTTCTTTACTATTGGAGAAATGATTTTTAGCATGATCCCATTTGAGATGGTAGCTTCCTGAACGCAGGGCAATATTTGCCATATGCGCGGCCATAGCGACAGCTCTACCTGCTTCGATAGGACATGCCGGTTCTTTTCGGGATCGAACACAATTGATAAAATTTTCTGCATGCAAAGCATGTCCGTTCTGACCTTTTTGCGGTTCGACCGGATCCATTTTATTTTCTTTTTTTGCATCATCCCATTCCGGAAACACCTCCCATTTTGACCGGTCTGCTACCAGGGTCCCATTGGTCCCGATAAATGCCACCCCATAATTCCTACCAAAAGGCCCGACTTGTTTACCAGCATTATTCTCCCATTGCACGACATAGTCTCCATAACTAAAAAGTGCGGTCATCACATCGTAGGTTTCTCTTGATCGATCAGGCAAGTCGTACTGATTGCCCTGAGCCACCACTTGATCCGGAGCTGTTCTAATGTCTTTGGCCCATAATGGCATATCCAGGAGATGAACACCCCAATCCGTCATCAAACCGCCGCCATAATCCCAAAAAAATCTCCAGCTGCGCAGATAACGGGCCTCATTAAAAGGTCTTGAGGGAGCAGGGCCGAGAAACAGATCATAGTTGACACCGGCAGGGACAGCAGCATCTGGTACTTTCATGGGTCCCAGTCCATAATTAAAATTTCCCCAGATATCAACTTTCTGCACATCTCCCAGCTTTCCGGAATGTAAAAAATCCATCACCTGATTCCAGACTTCACTACTGCGTTGCTGTTGTCCCACTTGTACGATGCGATTGTATTTCCGGGTGGCTTTGACCATCAGATCGCATTCACCGATACTATTTGCCAAGGGCTTTTCCACATATACATCTTTTCCGGCTTCACATGCATAAATCATTGGTAAGCAATGCCAATGGTCAGGCGTACCGACGATAACGGCATCGACATCCTTCTGCTCCAGCAGATCCCGAAAATCCTCATAGAGCGATGGAGATTGATTAAATTTTTCCTTCAATTCGCCAGCTCGTTTCTGCAGGACACCCTGATCGATATCGCACATCGCTACGCAATTCACTCCTGGTACCCTCAGATGATTTTGCAGCACCGAAAATCCGCGACTGTTGCAACCGATTAAACCCACATTGACCTGATCACTGGGAGGGATATGGGTTCTTTTTGAGGACAAATAAATTGGAATTAAAGACGATAGTACCACGCCGCTGCCTTTGTGAATAAATCTTCTGCGATTAATCTGTTGTTTCATCATCGGTCAAAAATAATGGCTTGCCATCAAAATACTGATCTTCACAAGATGGACAAAACTAATTGGACAATACTTTATTTAAAGTTGAATCAAAGTGCCACTAATATCACTTTGGAATTGTCTAAAGCGGTTATTTCGAGTTGAAAATTCTGAAATGTAGACATGATAAATTCAGCAAGCTGATCAGAGGTTTTGTTACCTGTCAAATTGAATCTACCGGCATTATTTTGAAAAGTTTTAGAGATATTAGAAAACGATTCATCCTTTTGAAGAAACTTTTCCAATTCACTGACTTGCATAAAATTTGCATTTTGAAGTAATATTTCCAAGGTGATCGAAGAGACCGTATTGCCACCAGTAGAAGCCAAGGTAGCATCTTCACAAATCTTTGCCAGGAAATAGTCTGCGAGTTCACTCCCTGCATTCCTAAGTGCTGATTTGGCAGCCACAAATTCTGCAATATCAGCTCCGGCAGCATGTTTTCCATCTGCGGCGATAATCCTACCGGTTTTAGTATCGATAGCCCGGGCTTCCACTCGAGCACGACAGGAAAACATATTGCCCTTATTTCCTGCCAATTGACTGAAAGCCTCCCCAGTTATAATGATGTCAGCACCAAATCTGAGTCCCAGATTCCTGGCATATGCCGGATCTCCTATGGATTTTGAAAACTCTTCTGCACTTCTTATAGATTCAATCTGTGTTGGATCAACAACCCGGAAGCCTTTCTCAGCAAACTTTCTAATGATCTCGGTTTCACCGGCTGGATCAGGTATTCTTCTTGCAATATGAACTTCTGGAATAACCACCATGATGGTGGGACTTGAACCGTCCAATAAAGCAGGACAAGTTGATTCTGTTTCTGATCGAACCGCATTGGGCTTCCCTGAATCGGCTCTATTGAAGATGCCCTTTTCAGCCACAAAATAGGACACCGTTTCTATGATTGCTTCCTCAATAGCATCTTCCATCGCTTTTGACTTGTAAGCTCCGGCTAATGCCAATCCCAGCATACCTTGGCCTCCAATCAAACCTAACTTTTTAACTTTCTTATCGATCGACTTTGACAATATCACTTGCCCAGTCTCAACTTCCACCACCTTGATAATCAGACCTACATGAGCCTGAGTTAAACCAACACCGGCTCCGACCTTTTTCAATAATCCTATGGCTCCACCGCCACTCTCATTCTCAGCAAACTCGGTGATGGTACCCATAACTAAATATTGCGCTCCCAGTAAATTACCAACCTGGGCAGCTGACTTGCTACTCACGGTTCCATCCATACCCAGGGAAAGCTCATCCATGAGGTCATCCATCCGACTGCGTTCAACAACGGAAAAACATCCACATTCCACCAAGGCATTGGATAACATATCTGTGAGGCCAGATCCAACTTGATGACTTCCTGATGCAGCAGCGAATTTGAATTCCGAAACGCCGAAAAGCAGCCTTTGGTCATGGGCAATTCCATGACATCTACCTTCTACTTTTTCGATATCAATTTGTCCAAAGACAGAAGTGATTTGTATACAGGATACTGCTAAAAGTGTAAATAATAAATTTTTCATATCAACTAATTTTTAAATGATTTACACTCCTATGACCAAGTATGAAAAAAGGTTATCAATCGATCCGAAGAAGACAATGCCTCCCCTATGACATATGTACCTCGATCGAAACCGATCTAAAGAGATGATGTCTACTTAGATCGACAAAAGTTCCAGTTCCATTATGGTGATAGAAAGAGGTACCTAAAAAAAAGAGAAACATGATAACCTTTTTGGTATCCCTCGCATAGTAAGGTGAAAGTCACTTAATTAATCAATCAAAAATCAAACTAAAATGAAAAATTTAATTCTTAGTCTTCA
>JAGQWV010000936.1 GCA_020437045.1 Saprospiraceae bacterium
TAATAGAAAGGAATCCGCAGGATAATATTTGATCGGACATACTCACCTAAAAAGCGCTGTGTAAGGACCATTATTTTCAGTAATTTAAGCTACGTTCAAAAATTGGAGACTTTGCTTCGTATCACGGTTTCGACTTTTCTATTAATCTTCTGGAGCATTCATACAGATGGTCAGGAAGCATTGATAGCTACCCTAAAAGCCCAAATAGATACTTGTCAAACACCCCTTCTAAAGAGTGATCTCTCGTTGGGAATCACCAGACTCTATATGTTGATGGGATTGTCGGATGAGGCGACTATATATTGTGAAAATGCACTTCGCCTCGCCCGGCAAGAAGGAGATCTGGAAGAAGAAGCAAATGCAATGGCCTTCAAGATGATGATTGAGAGAGAACGTGGACATCCATTTATTTCGGTTTCTCAGCAAGCCCTTGAGCTTGCAAGAGCATCTAAATCCAAAGATGCGGTTGCGTTTGTTTCCTATATCATTGCGGAGCAAGGTATCCATGATTATAAGAATAACATCCGAACATTAACAGAAATCCTGGAAGCAGGTGGAAAGGAGATATCTCTAAAAAACAGGGGCAACATCCTCAAAGCCCTGGGAGGCTTATATGAGTGGACCGGCCAATTTCAAGAGGCAGAGACCTATTATCTGAGAGCAGAAGAAATTTTTAAAACGATCAGGGATCATATTATAATCGACCCCAAACTGGGAGTAGAGAGTGCCCAACTCATAGACCGGGGCATGTATAATTATGACCAGTGTTTGATATACAGGGCACTACTATATAATAAAATGGGAAGGTTTGCCGATGCAATATCGATTGGCAATAAAGCTTTAGAAAATAGCCGGACTGTTGACGAATCTGAAGTTGCCTACACCTCCGCGATCCTGGGAGACATCTACATTGCCACTGGTGATATGGATAAGGCTATCCCCCTATATCAGGCGGCTATGGACTTTTATCAGATCAGGGATGACGGGGTTCGTATGGGACAGACCTATCTTCGTTTTGCCAATCTTTTTCAACTCAGCAAGGATTATGAACAGGCTATTATCTATCTAAGAAAATCCATTGATCTCTTTAATCAATCTTCCCAAAATCTAGCCGATACCTATCAAAAATTAGCAAACGTATTACTTACTACCGGTCAAAAGGAAAGTGGAATGAATTCGCTGATCAAAGCTGATTCACTTTATGCATTGATGAACGACTCTATTAATCAGATTCGCTGTCAATTGGGTCTTGCCGGTATTCAGGCGGAACAAGGAAAGTCCGAGTTGGCGACGATGAGAATTCAGGATTATCTACCGATGATCACATCCGTAAAAGATTATCATTTGTTATTCACGGCATATTTTCAATTAGCGACGATCAATCGCATAAATTCAGATCCCTCTATCTCGATACAATATGCTCATAAGGCATTAGAAATTGCCACGGAAAGGGGCAATGATAAAATCATTTTCGAGAAAGTTTATAAATTACTGAGTGACCTAGAAGCACAAAGGGGAAATTTTGAACAGGCCTATCTATATCAGAAACAATTCCATTTATATTGAGACAGTATTTATACCGAAAACGCCCAGCAAAAATTAAAAGAAGAGCAGGTTCGGCAGAACATCGATACCTATGTCCAGGAAAAGGATTTTGCTGAATCCTCCGCCATGAATTTAAACCGCAAGAATCGACAATATTTCTTAATTATATTAATCATTTTATCTTTTCTGGGCATCACCACCTTCTTAATTATTCAGCTTCGCAAAATCAGGAGAAAATTAGAATTACAAAATCTACAATTAAACGATTTGAATCAAACCAAAGATCGCTTTTTCGGTATTATTGCTCATGATATCCGGAGCCCGATCATTGCCCTGGAGTCCGTGGAAGAACAAGTCAAATACTATGCAAACAAAAAAGATTTAGCAAAAGTCTTTAAGATCTCGAGCATGATTTCACAAACTGCCCGGCAATTAAATGGTTTGTTAGATAACTTGCTAAACTGGTCTTTTCTGCAAACCAGATCGATCCAATACAGACCGGAAAAAATAAATCTAAATGAAATCACGCAAGAAGTAATAGAACTCTTTAGGCAAAATGCCATCGCAAAAGAAATTCAGGTAAAAACAACCATTGATCCCTCTCTTTCTGTGAAAGCGGATAAAAATGCTTTGCATACGGTCATCAGAAACCTCCTAAGTAATGCTATAAAATTTACTCCAGAAGGAGGTCTGATTACCCTAAAAGCTAAGCAAATTAATCACGAAATACATTTGCAAACTATCGATAAAGGTGTGGGGCTATCACCAGATCAAATCGAAAAACTTTTTGACCTGGGAAATAGAAGTGGAAAAGGGACGGCTGGAGAGAAAGGAACGGGTTTGGGTTTGATATTATGCCGGGAGCTCTTAGAGCAAAATCATGGTGCACTCCTCATTGAAAGTAAAAAAGATGAGGGTTCTGTTTTTACCGCCGTATTGCCAGCGGCGTAGTTAAATAGCAGACAAAAGGTTAGATCGGTTTTCATTGTGTCAGTGATATTTTTTTAAATCCATTTCAACCGTTCTAATAACTTATCCTTTTCTCTTTTACTCACGGGCACGGTTCTTTCTTCCAGGATCAGGAGATCATCTTCCAGATCAACAGATTTGACCTTCTTCATATTCACCACATAACTTCGATGACACTGCATAAAATCAAAACCTACCAGTAGCTCCATAATTTCTTTCATAGGTTTGCGCACCAGAAAAAAATCTGACTTAGTGCATACACGTGTATACTTGCCATCTGCCTCGAGATAAAAGATATCCTGCTTCACTACTTTATGGATACGACTACGTTTCTTAATAAACAATACATCCTCATCCTCAGCTTCTTTTTGTAATTGACTTATCTCTACCACAGATTTCTGCACCTGTACAAGGGAAAGCTCAATGGTCCGTTGAAGTTGGATATCTGAAAATGGTTTAGTGATAAAAGCAGCTGGTGTGATCCGGGACGCCCGTCGAAAGGTCAGGTCGTCATGGTTAGAGGTAATGAAGATGATCGGAATCTGGTATTCCTTATGAATCATCTCTGCCAGTTCCACCCCATCATATCGCCCCTGGATATGAATATCCATAAGAATCAAGTCGATCCGATTAGCGGAAAGTATTTTCAAGGCCCCCTCACTATCATCCACTTCAGCGATCACCTGATAGGCCAATTGCTCCAATTGCATCGCTATTCTGGAAGAAAAAAGGGCTTCATCTTCGACAATGAGAATCTGTATTGGGTTTGACATATAATAAAGATAAGAGATGAAAAACAGATCTCAGGTAAAAAAGAAGACTGCCATTTACCGTTGATGACCGATTATCAGACCATTGATGCCCACAAACCAAACGTTCGT
>JAGQWV010000937.1 GCA_020437045.1 Saprospiraceae bacterium
CCAGGTATCTGCATACCCTTTATCATAAACGAAAGCGTAAAGGCATGACTATGCGGGAGGCGGAGGAGTTGTTACAGACCAGTACTTATTACGGAGTCATGATGGTGCAGGAAGGAGATGCTGATGCCATGATTGGCGGTTTAACCAAGAAATATCCGCATACCATAAAACCGGCGCTGCAGATTATCGGAGCCCGGGAAGGGGTGCGAAAAGTGGCCAGTATGCACATTCTGATTACCCGGCATGGTCCACTATTTCTTGCAGATACAACCATCAATCATTTTCTTACCTCTGAAGACATAGCCGACATCACGGAATTGGTACACCGGGAGGTGATGGGGTTGAATATTGAGCCGAGAATTGCACTTATTACCTATTCTAATTTTGGTTCCGTACCCAAAGGAGAGTCAGCAGTGCTAATGAACCGGGCCACTGCCATTCTTCATGACAGGCACCCGGATTGGATCGTTGATGGTGAGATGCAAGCTCATTTGGCATTAAATCCGGAGTTGAGACAAAAGTTCTATCCATTTTCACGTCTGGAAGATCAGCGGGCAAATGTGTTGATTTTTCCCAGTCTTTCTTCGGCCAACATTGCTTATAACCTGTTAGGTTTTACCTCGAATTTACCCATTATCGGACCGATTCTGCTGGGATTGAAGAAACCGATCCACATTTTACAAATGGGTGCTTCCGTACGACAGATTGTAGACATGGTTGGTATTGCCGCCATCCATGCGCAACAGGCGGAAAAGTAATTTTTTACATTGATTAATATCCCTGAGATTGACTTTACCGGATTTACGGCGATCTGAATTAAACTGTGTTGCCACTAATTTTATTTAATTTGTATTGCATTTTGGAAAAAAATCAGCCGGATGCAGAAAGTCTTTCATTTTTCGATAGGAATCGTAACATCAGCAGCATGAGCATTTTCAAAAAGATAAAGTCAGCATTTGTCATTGAAGATGAGCAATCACCATCCTCCACTCCGGACCATAGCGGTGGCGACGAATCATCTCCTAAAGATTCTCAACCTGTCCCGACGGTAGAAGAATCTTCACCGGTAATTACTTCGGATTCAGAGGAAGGAAAGATCAACCAAAAATTCACTGAAATATTACTCCGAGCCCTGGAGGCAAACAATCAGGAGGGTTTTGACTACATCGAGTTTAAACGCAGTATTCAGAATCTGTTTAAGATGAACATGGCTGAAGATACCGTGTACAAGTCTGCTTTTGCCACCGCCCAGACGCTGGGGGCTACTCCAAAGGGGTTGATTGCTTCAGCGGAGCGTTATCTCACCGTACTTCAGAAGGAAGAAGATAAATTTGCAGTGGCTTTAAACAACCAGAAGACCAAACAGATCGATGGGGGTATGGAGGCCATCAAAAATTTGGAACAATCGATTGGGGCAAAGCGTACTCAAATAGAGAAGTTGCAACAGGAAATCAGTCAATACCAGGAGAAACTGACGGAAATGAAGTCGGAAATTGAATCCTCGGCGCAAAAAATTGCATCTACCAAAAGTGATTTCGTAGCATCATACACCAATTTGGTAAATCAAATCAGGACTGATATCGAAAACATAGGCAAGTATTTGAATTAAGCAAGCCCGTTGTGAATTTATATTATAAGCTTGCTGGAAATTTTCTTTCATAAATAGTAACAATAGAAGACGCAAGACCAGATATGGCAGAAAAATCAAGTTTTTGGAAAAGACCGGAAGGAAAAACAGGGGCTCTCTTCCTTGGTGCACTGATCATAGGAGGGGGTTATCTCCTGATTCAGGCGCTTCCGGCAATTGCCAGTTTAATGGCCAGTACCCTTAACCTGGCACTGATGCTACTGGCTCTGGGGGTCATCATCTACCTGGTGCTGGATCCCAAAATGCGCAACCTGGTCTGGTATATGTACAAAAGCGTTATGCGGTGGATCACCGGATTATTTGTACAAATCGATCCAATCGGGATTCTAAAGAGTTATGTAGATGATCTCAAAGACAATCTGCGAAAAATGAATCGTCAGATTAGCCAGTTGAGAGGTCAGATGCATAAGTTGCAGGAGATGATTCTCAATAATAAGAAGGAGATCGCTGCCAATCTTGATCTGGCCAGTGAAGCAAAGCAGAAGAATAAAGAATCGGTGATGATTCTTAAATCCCGGAAAGCCGGCCGATTGAAAGAATCCAATATGAAATTGGAAGATCTCTATCATAAAATGGAGATTCTCTACCGGGTGC
>JAGQWV010000938.1 GCA_020437045.1 Saprospiraceae bacterium
ATAGCTTTAAATACGGGCACCCTTCAACATGTTCAGGGCAGGCTCCGTCAATTTTTGATGTCGGCCATGATGGAGCAAGCATATTGTCTTATGGAACCCTATCGGATCACATGTCAACAAGGATGAATCACCGGGTCTATGCTGACAACTTATTCAAACTGATTATTTACTGAATAGAAATATGATAAGAAATAGAAGGAATAAAGGGAAGGCCTTGCGTGAATCTGATATCGGAAATCTCATCCCTGTAAATTCGGGGAAAAATAATATTATTTCGCCCATAAGCATTTAGTAGACTTAGTTTTAATTCATGCTGACTTTTTCCTATAGCCCTAAAAATATAGGCTACTGAGAGATCTAGCCGATGATACACAGGCATGATGATTAAATCAATATTCCCCTGATCAACTACCAAATCTTCAAGGAAGAAATCGGTGTTGTCATAGAGTTCATATTTTCCGGGGAGCAGATTATAGCGGCTTCCACTATTTATTTGCCAGGTGCAGCCCGCGCTCCAATGATCAGAAAATTTCCGGTAACAGGATATATTAATATTATGTGGAACTTCAAATTCATAGGGTACAATAAAGTCGAGATATTTACCTTTAAAAAACCGGCTGCTTTTACTGAATGTGTAGTTTAGGTCTACCAATATGTTTTTCCAAATAATTTTAGCAGAATTTTCAAAACCCCATCCAGTCCCATATCCGGACACGACATCTGACTCCCAGATAGAAGCATCGATATTATCCAGAGATCCGAAATTCAAATAACCGGGGTTATCTCTGAAGCTTAGCAGTCCGGTTAATTTCTTATAGTAGATTCTACTGGTCAATTGTACGGTTTGATTAGGGGTGTAGGTCCAGGAGAGATCAGAGCTCCATGATTTTTCTGGTTCAAAGTTTCTGGTTGATGGAACCCATAAATCACTGGGCAGGCCATTGTCATTGGCAGTGATGGAATGTTGATTTTGAAATAATTTATTGAAGGTTAATCCAAATTGGTGTTTCTGAAATCGATATCTCAAATTTAATCTGGGTTGTAGCGAAGCAAATTTTTTACCGTCAGAGGAAAATATTCCTGCATTAAGCCCGTATTGCAAATTCCATGGTCCTGAAGGGGTCCACTGATCTTCCAGGAAAAGCGAAAAATGATGGCTCTTAAAGGTAAGAGCATCAAATAAGGTCTCTGGTAACTGTGGCAAAGGTTCGCCAATTTTAATCTTTTCTATGTCCACCGCATTTTCTCCATAGGCAATAATCCCTGGAGTATAATTATTGTTGGTTAAGCGAAACCCCGCCTCAAGTTGGTGGGTAAAACCTAACAGCCAGGATAAATTTGCCCGTATTCCGTTTTCCCGGACAGTAGACCGGAATTCCGTCAGTTCATTGATGCCGGCATGATTGGTATTTCCTGAAACGATTTGCTCTACATAGGCATTCCGGGATTGATATTGGTATCGACTGTGATAAAAATTTAATTTTAAAAATATGCTCCCACTAAATTGATGTAACCACTTGATCCCACCTACTGTATTTCCCCATTGATATTCATCCTGATATTGATCGAGATAAGTGGTATCATATCCGTCATCAAATGCGTATTGATTAATGTCTAGGTGTTTGTCTGCGCCATGGTAAAAATTTAGGATCAATTTATCTCTTTGACCAAGTTTATAAAATACTTTTCCGTAAAGATCATAAAAGAGAGGTTTGAAGTATCCATCATTGTCCGCATCACCGCGATAGCGGGTACTATAATCGCGGACTAGTCGTCCCAGATGACTGCGTTGACCTGCCAACATAATCGTACCTTTTTTTTTCAGAATGGGGGTTTCTAAAACAGCTTGACTGCTAAAAGGTCCAGTGGATATCGACAGGTGAGGTTTCGATCGATGTCCATCTCTAATAGTTACCTCAAGAGCTGAAGATAATCGTCCCTCCAGGCTGGGAGAAAAATAATTCTTTGACAATTTTACTTTTTGTATCACGTCACCATTGAAGATACTGCTCACACCAAAAAGGTGAAAGGCGTTGAATATTGGAATGTCTTCAAGCAGAATCAGATTTTGATCCGCATTGCCTCCTCTGACATGTAAACCACCAAATCCATCACCACCAGTGATTATTCCTGCTGTTAATTGTAATTGTCGGGAGATATCCATACTGGTGCCAAGTGACGGCAGGAAATTGGGATACGGAAGGATGTGATTTTCTTCATCTTGTTTTACATCGGATATATTACTGTTGGTGATTTGATTGGTGACCACAACCTGTGGAAGGTCTACGGAAGGTGACAGCGAGACATTAATTTCCTGATCATTTTGCATGTCCAGGTTGAGTGTCTTGGTATGATATCCCAGATAGGAAAGATGAATATTGGCTGGACCTTCGGAGAGGTATAATTGAAAATGACCTGCAACATCGGAAATCGTACCCAAGGCATTCTGATCATTGAGTATATGTGCACCCGGTAGGGATTCACCGCTTTCTTGGTCAACGACAAAACCACGAAGCAGGAATTTTTTCTTCGGATATAAGATTAGTTGATCATTGACAATGCGATGGTTTAGATTTAACTGGTTTTCAATGAGGGCTAAATTCTCCCTCCAATTATGGCCATCAAGAATTAACGTCGTAGAGCTTGCTTCGAGGATGGTTTCGGAAAAGGCCAAATGATACGGAATAGTAGATTGAAATTCTTCCAGTATTTTTCTGTTTTGAGCTTTGCTCAGATCCTGGCCTGGCAAGTCGTACCACTGTGCCAAAAGGCAAAGGAGTGACAACAGTATTTTTGTTTTTGCCATACCAAAGCGAATATACAATCGGGTGAAATCAATACAAATTTAAGAACAACCTGATCCTCGAACGATATATTTTGTCTCTTCCGTCTTTTCAATGGAAACATTAAGTACGGTTTCCAGAATGGCAAAAAGGTCATCCAGTTTTGGATAAGAGAGCGTGAAATCTACCAGACATGCGGCAATGTCTGGATCGGAAAGTTGTAACTGAATGTGGTATAGATTTTCTATTTGAGTTTGTATTTCTCCGAATGGTGTCTCCTGATATTGGATTGGGGTTAGTCTCCAAAAGCCAGCTGGTTGATCAAGGGCATGTTTCCGCACCGTCTCCTCGGTCATGACTCCCTCTTCTCCCGCTTGAAGGGTCACGGTTTGGTCCTGTTGATTTGTCACCATTACCGTGCCTTCTTCGACCCGCACGATTACTTGATCGGTGGAACCCTCATCAATGGAAAATTGGGTTCCTGTCACGATGATGTTTCCAATCTTCGTCGAAATAATAAATGGTCGCTCCTGATCTGATTTTATATCAAAATATCCGCTACCGGTCAAACGTCCACCCCGGTTTTTATTCGATGCCTGATAGGCAAATTCACTGTTTTCTTTCAAATCAAGTATCGATCCGTCCGGTAGTTGGAGTGACTGCGTCGAACCTGAATAATATTTAACGGGATTTTGGAAATACACAGAATAAACAAACCAGAGTCCCACTAAAAGGAGAAAAGTTGCAGCCAATGGTAGGATCAATCTTACAATTCCTTGTTTTTTTTTAGCATGGATTCTCTCCAATACCTTTGCATAATCTTTTTCCATATCAATGGAAAAATCGGCAGTAAGCTGGGTGGCATTCTTCCAGCTTTTCTTTATTTGTGTTACTTCGGCAGCATTTTGATCGGATTGCTGAATCCATTGAGTCAATTCTTCTTTCTCCGGTCCGCTAAGAACCGATTCTTCCTCTTTGATCAGCAATTCTATTAGTCGATCTTTTCTCATGAGTGTCTTCTATTTATTCAGACAATTTCAAATAACCAATCCCCTATGGTCATGATGGAATTGAGGTAATAAAAAAAACAATAGTGAGCATTGGCTTTATATAATTCATGATTATTTTTCGTGCTTTGGTCAATTGGTTTTCTACGGTCTTTGGAGAAATTTCAAGTTCACGGGCAATCTCCTTTAACGATAAACCCTCAATATGTTTCAATAGAAAAACAGTTTTACAGGCAGCGGGTAAACCGTTAATGGCAGCTTGGATTCCCTTGTCCAGATCAACTGCCTGAAGTTGTTGCAGAGCACCAGCATTCGAGTCTTCGGGCTCGAGCTGATCTTCTATAGCAGCAAATCTCTTTTTTTTCAGATGATTGAGCGCCGTATTTCGTGCTGCCCTGAGGAGATAGGCTCTAACCGAGTCCTTAATGTCAAGAGAAGACCTTCGATCCCAAACTTTCACAAAGACCTCCTGACCAATATCCTTTGCTAAAGACTCATTTTCGACTAACCGGTAAGCAAAGGCTACCAGTTGTTCGTAGTAACGATAAAATAATGTCTTAAATGCGTCCTCACTATTATCCCGGATTTCACTCCAAAGTTGATGATCCTCCATGGGTGGATTTAACCTGTTTCCGTGCACAAAATAGCGGTTTTTTGTCGCGCTTACTTGTTAATTTCCTTTTTAAACGAGGCCATTCATTCGATGATTTCCAATAGGGAGCGAATTTATGATGTTCCTTTCCTGGTCGATAGTATGAAGAAATTTTTCAAAGAAAGCATTTGAAATACTATCTTTTGATTTTCTGCCATTCTGTCTAAAAGGCGCGAAACATGGAGCAATGTTCTCTTTATTTTTGCTCGTCTACGAATATAAATATCGAAATAAACTTAGTTGTGATCCAGGAATCTAGTGCAGCATTTCCACAATAA
>JAGQWV010000939.1 GCA_020437045.1 Saprospiraceae bacterium
TGTCACCCTGGCCCCTGACTACTGGATACTTTTCAATATATTGACACAGGACATTAAATATTCAATCATGGTCAGGCTCTTCATCATTATCAATGGTCTTCTTTACGGCACTTTTCTTTTTGCTCAGCATGAGCATCATCAGCACCAAATGGATGGTCAGTTGCCCATCATTAACAGCGTCGAAGCACAACCCTTGATGGCTCAGGCTATACGTTTGGATGAGGCGCTTGCCTTTGTAGGTAATCCTTTGCCAGATGCTCTCTCCGGACTATTAAAAGAGCTGCAGAAGAAAGCTTATGATCTAAAAACGGTGACCTCCGTTCAGGAATTGCTGGACCCATTATGCCTGGCTTTTGTACAGATTAATCCCGAATCCAGAGTGAAAGTTGCCCAGGGTATGGCCACACCCTTACTCATGCAAGATGGTTGGTCATCGTTTCTTATAAAAGTGCATAATGAAGCGCACATTACCGCTGAATTGGTTCCGGAAAGTATAAATGCCCATCCTGTACTGCATAAATCCACAGGATCACATCACATGAAGCCTATGAACGAAATTACTCCCGGTGAGATTGATAATCAGTTTGCGGAATTAGCTATTTACCAGGGTAGACCACTGAAGAAAAATTTATCCGGAGTCGAAGTAGAATATTTTATTCTGCAAATCTATACCCGGGCTAAAGGTAAACGAGAAATTGAATTGGGTTTTAATGTGGGCCAAGGGACACAGGACATTGGGTTCCGGAATACCATTGATATTTTGTTTGATATCCTGCCGGCGGTGAAAGTAAAATTTCATATTCTCGACACTGATGGTGCCCCGGCCATGGCATCTTTCATCATTACCGATGGAAAGGAGCGATTTGGCACGGGTGATGAAACATCGAAGAGCGATGATTATCGAATTACCATGGCCAGTCGTCAACACTGGCAGGAGGGCTTAGGTGATGGGGAATATCATTTGAGTCCGGAGAAACAGTTGCGAGGTGTGTTTCCCTTGCCTTCCCGTCGTCTGGCAGGTAAGGATGATTTTCCTGATTTCTTTTTCCAGCCGCAAATTTATCGCTTCGATGGTGAATATATTTATTTGCCTCCCGGTGAATATTTTGTGGAATATGGCAGAGGTCCTGAATATTTAACGAAGCACGGTAAAATTCAGGTGCCTCCGGGATTGGATTCAATGGAAATTGATTTTCAGTTGGAGCGATGGATTCAAATGACCGCGTTGGGATGGTACAGTGCCGATCATCATATTCATGCCGCCGGATGTTCTCATTACGAAAGTCCGGCAGAAGGAGTCTTACCGGAACATATGTGGCGACAGGTATTAGGTGAAGATTTAAATATGGGAAATAATTTGACCTGGGGGCCCAGTTGGTATTTTCAAAAACAATTCTTTACCGGTGATAATTATGAATTATCAAATGCAGATAATATCATGCGCTATGACGTGGAAGTGTCCGGATTTCCTTCTTCACATGCCGGGCATATAGTGCTTTTGAATTTAAAGGAAGACGACTATCCGAATACAACCCTGATCGAAGAGTGGCCCAGTTGGACCTTACCTGTCTTATCCTGGGCTAAAGGACAAGGTGGTATCACCGGTTATGCTCATTCCGGGTGGGGACTGGCTCCGGTAACGCCGACTCCGGATCTACCCAATTATATCATGCCTAAAATGGACGGTATCGGGGCCAATGAATTTGTGGTGACCGTGACACATGATTTAATTGATTTTTATTCGGCAGGAGATACACCGTTACCCGCCGAATTAAATATGTGGTATCACATTTTAAATGCCGGTTTTAAAACAAGAATTAGTGGTGAAACTGATTTTCCCTGTATTTCTGATGAAAGAGTAGGTCGTGCCCGAATTTATGCTCAACTAAATGATGGTTTGGATTTTAGTGAATATATGCAGGCACTGGTCCAGGGACGGAGCTATGTTTCCGAAGGCCACGCCCATTTAATTGATTTCCAGGTGGATCAATTGAAACTAGGAGAAAACGGTAGTTTACTTAAATTAAACAAACCGGGAAAAGTAGATATTTCCATTAATGCCGCTGCTTTTTTGGAGACCGAGCAGGATGAGGCAGGAAAAATTATTGCTTCCTTAAATCCCTATCAGTCTCCTTATTGGCACATTGAGCGCAGCCGTGTAGGAAAGTCCCGGGAAGTGATCGTTGAATTATTGGAAAATGGCGTACCGGTTGCAGAAAAAAGTATTTTAGCAAATGGTGACTGGAATAAATTAACCTTCTCTCATCAACTGGAAAAATCCGCCTGGTTGGCCGCACGCATAAAATATGCGGCGCACACCAATCCTGTTTTTGTAGAAGTTGATGCAAAACCCATTCGGGTGAGAAAAAGCATTGAATGGTGTCGCGCAGCAGTAGATCAATGTTGGGAGCAAAAAAATAGCCGTTTTCGTCCGGAAGAGATAGACGCTGCCAAGGCAGGATATGAGCATGCCCGAAGTTTACGAACAGCTTTTAAGGGAAGCAGATCAATAGATTAATTAGGAAGTATCAATTATCAATTTTATTTTCATATACGGTTGTAGATTTATAATACGCCGTCATCAAGTTATAGGGTTTGCGTTGTTAGAAATGTAATTTTACCAAGTAGTAAGAGTGGCGAATCTATATTCGCCGATTTGTATAGAGCATGTTTTCTATTTAAAATGGCTCTTGCACGTATTTAGTG
>JAGQWV010000940.1 GCA_020437045.1 Saprospiraceae bacterium
CCATCAGATTCGTAGAAAAGATAATTGAAGTAAATTTTAATCGAGGTTGATTTGATGGTTTTACACTTACTTACATAAATTCTTCTACTTCAATACTGAAAATAATAACTGCACAAAAATAATTTTGGTAATCAGCGCAACCGGCAGCATCGTTGTAAAACCAATATTGGGTAACTTATTACCCGCTCTATCTACGGAAAAATCCAAAATCGCCGGTTGATTGGCTACCATTCCGGTCAAGAAACTAAAAGGAATTCTGATTAATTTATAGCCGATGACCAGGGTGATGATGGCCGTCAAAACACTAATAATCACGCTTGAAAGAAATATATAGGAGCCTCCTCCTCCAAGTAATGTACTAAGGAAAGTGTGCCCGGAATTAATACCAATACCGGCCAGAAGAAGGGTCAGGCCAAATTGCCGAAGCGTTAAATTTGATCCATAGGATAATGTCCAAACAATCGGGCCCGTACGTCTTAATGATCCCAGCAATAAAGCCACAACCAAGGGTCCACCGGCAAACCCTAGTTTGAAAGAACTGCCATTGGGAAGGTGAAAAACGATCAATCCCAGCACCAGCCCCAAGGCCATTCCCAAACCAAAGGAAAGCAAATTTACGTGACTGAGTCTTTCATAGGAATTACCAAATAATTTGGCAATGGAGGGTAGATCTTCCTTACGAGCAACAATTCGCACCTGATCACCAAGTTCTAAAATCGTGTCACCAGTTGCCAACAAATCGATATCTCCCCTGCGATAGCGCGAAATAATGGCCGCATATTTTTCATTAAGATTGAGTGCCGCCAATTTTTGTCCCACCACATGAGGGTTGCTGACAAAGATCCGGGCGGTGTCGTAGGCCGGATCTCCAGCAATGATCTCACCCTGTACTTCTTCACCCAATTCGACAATTGCCTGATTGACTTCATCTCTGTTTCCAACCAGTCTGACAATGTCGCCTTTACGTAAGCTCATATCCATATGGGTTAGGGAAATCTCTCCGTCCCGTAATAACCGTCCAAATACCAAACTCCACCCCATGATCTGCCGCATATCCCGTAATGTCACATCTGCAAAAGAGTCTGTGTTTACCTGTATCGCAGTATTTTTCATGTCCTGTTCGATGGGATAATGCCTCCGTAGGGATTCTTCCTCCGTTTGATAGTTGATCTTTAAAACTCTTTCGATGAAAGCAATTGCCATCATGACCCCCAACACACCCATGGGATAACTAATGGAATATCCAACCACTGCTTCCTTTGATAATTGTGCGGCTATGTCCGCATTGTAATTATGGGTAAAGGCATCCAGAAGAGCCGCCAATGCAGCTGTATTCGTAGTAACACCGGCAAAAAGTCCCGCGGTAGTGGAAGCCTGAAACGAGAATAAAAAATGCAACGCTACGGAAATGGAGGCACTAAGGCAAAGCATCAAGACTACAAAAATCACATCCCGAATGCCATGTTGCCGGATATTGCGAAAGAACCCCGGACCACTTTGGAGGCCGATCGTATACACAAACATCGTCAAGCCCAGCGTGGTGATGATATCCGGAATGCGGAGGGCGGGATCGATAGCACCAAAGCCCAGGCCCACAAAAAGTACCGCTGCAACACCCAGTCCGGTGCCCTTTATCTTGATGCTCCCTATCCAGTAGCCTAGTGCCGCTACCACAAATAGCAGCAGCACGGCATTTTCTTTGAAAATTTCTACCATAGCTGATATCTCAATTGCAAAAATACAACATTCACATTTGTGGACGAGCCGTGACGATTGCTTCAGAAATCCGGAATTGTGATGTCCAAAGGAGCGTTTTATGCGGCATTTGAATGCATCATGAAAGAAGAGAAAGCAGACCAAATGAAAGACCGACACTCGGCACCATAAAGTCAATTAGATATTTAGGTCTTCAGTTATTGATTTAATTCTCTCCTTCTCATGGTCAAGTAACCATGGATATCAGTCAACAGTTGATTATCCCGGCTTTCTCTTATACCAGGAAATTTACAACCACTTCCCTGGCTCGAAAGTGATCCTGACCACCCGGGATCCGGAAAGTTGGTACGAAAGTGCCAGTAAGACCATATTTACCGCTAGCCCTAATTTCCTGCAAAAACTAAAAATCCTCACCAAATTACCTTTCAGTAAACGAATGCGACAATTAATGCCGGTCTTCGCCCAGGTCGATTATCTATGGGATGTGATTTTTGAAGGCAAATTAAATGACAAAGACTATATGATCCGAAGATTCTTAGCGCATGAAAAAAAAGTGAAGGAATCCATTCCTAAAAGAGATTTACTAGTATATAAAGTCGGTGATGGTTGGGACCCCCTTTGTAAATTTTTAGGTGTATCAAATCCATCCATTCCGTTTCCCCGTAGTAATGGACGGGAAGGGTTTCAAAAAAATCTGGAAATGATTCGAAATGGCATAGTACCGAAGGTTTCATAAGAGTTTGGGGAAAGGTGATGTCTAAGATGCTTTACACTCTGGT
>JAGQWV010000941.1 GCA_020437045.1 Saprospiraceae bacterium
AGTCTAAGAAATCTATTGATATCACTTCTCACCCCCCCATATGAATTGACTTTCAGCCATCTACCTAGTAGACCTGTATAAAAACTCATATACCCGTGATAAGAAATTAAAACCTCTGCTTTCTGACATTTTAAATCTTTCTTTAGCCATAGTAGTCGTTTAATGGTTCCACTTTCCTGGCCGTAATAGCGAAGATTGAAGCCAAGATCCGATATCTCCCTTTCTTTGGCCTGGCCGGGAACAGAATTGTATATTATAACTTCATGCCTCTGCTGTTTGAGAGCCAAAGCTAACATTATCAGCTGCATTTCAGCACCGCCAACATTCAAGCTACCAAACAATAATGCAACCCGCATGATTATGTATGCTTAAATGTGGTATTCTTTCTATACATCACAATCGTAAAGGCGCAGATGAACCAAGGCACCTTTGCATTAAACTCTGTGGAGAGTAGAGATATCACAAGAATGCTGAAGGCGATAATATGAAAGTTGTCCTTAGTTCGGGCCTTGTAAATCGAAAGCAGGAATCCAGTGAGCAGTATCAACCCAATTAAGCCATTTTCAGCCATTACCTTGACATAAGCTGAATGTGCCGCAATCCTGTCCCCTTGTTTTTTTCGCAGAAAATCACTTCCAAAGTATTGGTAGCTTGCTGTGAGTTCAGCAAAGGTCTCCCTAAAAGACCCAGTTCCTAATCCAACCAGGGGTCTAGATTTAAACATTTGAAAGCCAATAAATGCAATCTCGGACCTGCCACTGGATGCCGTGGATAAATCCTTTTCTTCTTGAAAAAAGGTCGACAACCGTTCCAGTGTATAGACCCCACTAGTCTTAAGTAAAGTAGCACTAAATGAGAGTATGAAGTAGGCTATAATCCTAACAAAGACTAACCTAGTAGTTCTGATAGCCCCAGAAAGACTGAAAAATATTGCTAAGCCTCCCACTATAAAACTTCCCCGTGATCCAGACAACCCAATAATCCCAAATAGTATGAGTTGTATTATGAGTTGTTTTCGCGCCGAATGTCCGAATAGTTTAACAAGCAATGTGGAAAAGACAATGCCAGCTAATGGCATGTATGAAAATGAATTAGGATTTATGTAATCTCCGCCAAATTCATCAAACAAATCCTGTCGGAATACTTCAATCCCAAACGATAGGAAGAAAAGCATGCTGAACAACAAAGAAGCCAGAATTCCATATCTCAGCCCATCATGTAAAATATCTCCGAATCCAGGTGAATCAACCGCATGCCATAAGATCAGATAAAATGCAAGAAATCCAAGGTATCCAACAATGCTCAAGCCTCCGAGGACAATGTCTTTTGAAATCAACAATCCAATTATCATCCATAACAGGAGAAACATATAAATCCGGATTGGCTTTAGGTGCACCCTCCCCCCATAGAGAAAGTTGATTAGAACCAAACTCAATAATAAATAATCAAAGCTGTGATAGCGAAATAATACTCCCCCCATCAGATAAGTACGCATCACTGGATCTACTGCCACCATGATCAGGATATAAGTGAGCATACGAGGTTGGTTGTAATTACGAATTGCGAGGATGAATGAGATGACAACCAAGGTTAACAATCCTATACCGAAACTCGTCGCTAATCCAATGAAGAAAGAAAGTATAATACATATTGATACCCCATCGTGTGCAAAAATATCGGGATTTCTTGCTGCTCTTCCAATCATTTAGGAAAGTTCCGTTTGCCAGCGTTCTTCACAAATTGCCTTAATACGTGCAGACCATAATTCCAAGGTCTTTTTAGATGCAAAATCCCTGCACCTGGATCTCAAGTCTACCCAATTCTGGTCTTTAGTAAGCAATACATCCAAAAGATTAACAATTGCTCCAGGATTTCCGGGTTCTACCAACCATCCTCTGTGATTTTCACTAGTTCCTATGACATATTCCGCGGCTCCCACCCTAGAGGATATAACGGGTATACCACACACCATGGCGTCCAGCCAGGCCTTGGAAAAACCTTCTGTTTTTGACGGTTGGATACAGATGTCCATCTGGTTGATGGTACCAAAGAGGTCTCCCTGATTCAAAAGGCCGTGAAAAACTACTTCTTCCGACATTCCCCTCTTAGCGAATTCGTTTTCCAATTCGTCACGCAGTGGCCCATCTCCGATCAGATGCAACTCTGCTTTTTTCCCATTTGAGTCATTCAGTCGATTAGATAGTTCGTTCAGGATTTCAGGAAAGAACAACACGCCTTTTTCTGGAGACAATCGTCCGATATAGACAAGCTTTACCGGATTCTGCAGTTCTGATGATCGGTTCGGGATTGTTGTCTCCACAATCTTCTTCGATAAGGCAGTTGAAAATAACCAATACAAGCCTTCGGAGGGACTATCCTCCCCATTACCGGTAACGAGCATCACGTGCTTCTTTCCCTTGCCAAGTCGCCGCATTAAGAACTTGGTAAAGGAATGCATAAAACTGGTTTCATTAGTTTTAGACCATGAACTTCCATATCTGGCCATTGTTCTCTTTCCCAAAATCAGCGCAAAAAAAAGAGCGATTAAGGGAAGGTCTCCCGGCAAGGGTACCATTACCGCTTCTGATTTTTTAAAGTGAGGGTAAAACAATCGATAGTAGTTTAAGGCAGTCAGAAACACGAACAACTTTCTTAAAATTCCCTTTCCTCTTGGAGAGGGTATGGGAATAACCTCTACTTTATCACTTATGGCAATACCACCTGGTCGTGCAGCAACTACCGGCACATGTAAATACATCTTCTTAAATGGTTGAGCCACTCCATTCATTTGTAAAGGAAAACCTCCCGATGAATACCAGGTCCCATCCACCTGCCAGCATGGTTTGTATGAAACTGAACTAAGTACCATTATTAAGCATGGTTCTCGGTAGAACAACCTCCAGTTTTCCAGCCTTCCTGAGCTCAGACAATCCATTGAGAAAAGGTTCTAAATACCTAAGACTTTGTCGATTATTAGAAGTTATTGAATGCGGGTGTCCGTATACAATTGCGTAACCTTCCTGATTCTGATTCTCTTCAAGACTTGGCAAAACTTCCTGAAATCCTCCGCGGGTATTCAGTTTTATGCATTGAATACCATTGATAAGTTCCGGCCTTGATGCTCTGAATGAAGGATCTACTCCGATTTTCCGACCTAATTTGGTGAAAATGCTTTGATAAGATATACGGCTGGTCTTGAAACCGGTGCTTTGGAGGGCCTTGGTCAATAATGGAATATCCACCCTGTTGGCCAGCACTTGTTTTCTTTCAGATATACTGAAGGAAAGCTTTCTAGGAAAATCGAAAGGCTGATTGTAAGGAGGTACGAATGAAACTACTTCAGAACTTATGCACTGCTCCAGAGCATCTTTCGATTCACGCAAAACTTCCTGCAGCTTCGTATATCCCAGTCCGGGTATCCATTCATGACGATGCATATGACTAGCAACCTCGTGACCTGCCTCATGGATTTCTCTGACCTGTGATGGATGGTGATATGGTATTTCTCCTGGAAGAGCAGCCGAACCAACAACCGCAAAACAACAAGGAATTTCATATTTCCCGGGCAGTTCGAGAAGAACATCAGTATTGGGAAACTCATCCTTCCCCCATGATTTTGGTCCTCCGGGAAGACGAGAACGATCCGCACCCCACTGCGTATCATAATCCCAATAAATCAAAACTTTTAGGCTCACCTGATATATCTTACGTAATAAC
>JAGQWV010000942.1 GCA_020437045.1 Saprospiraceae bacterium
TTCTTCGGAACTACAAAATGAAATTGCCAGTCCGCGACGCTCCCCTCTTCCTGTCCTCCCCACACGGTGCACATAATATTCCATTTCATCCGGGATATCGTAATTGACCACCAAAGCTACCTCCGGTATGTCAATGCCCCTCCCACTGACGTCGGTCGAAATCATCACCTGCACAGTGCCATCCTTAAATTGTCCGAGTGCCTTGCTCCGCTCTGCCTGAGAAAGATCACCATGCATGACCAGACTATCGATATTGACGCGCTTCATCGCTTTTGCTACCCTCTCCACACGAACTTTGGTCCGCACAAATACCAGAATTTTCTTGGGAGTATGCTGTTTAATCAATCGTTCTAAATAAAACCTTTTTTCATCCATCTCCAGAAAAAAGACACAATGATCCACATTTTTTGAAACCGGATCCTTAGGAGAGATCTGAATTCGGATCGGTCGGTGCACCAATGAATAGGCAATTTTCTTAATAGCATCGTCGATGGTTGCTGAAAAAAACAGCGTTTGTTTTTTCCCGGGCAGATAGCGAATCACGTGCCTGATATCTTCGATAAAACCAAGGCTTAACATATGGTCTGCCTCGTCTAATATTAGTATGGAAACCTGACTAAGATCCAATTTACCCTGCGCCCGTAAATCAAACATACGCCCTGGAGTAGTCACTAAAATATCGACTCCCCGTTGCAATTGTTCGATCTGTTGCCCCTGATCAACACCACCGTACATGGCTAAAATGTTCAGGTTACCTCCCTTGGATAACGTCGAAAATACTCCAGCGACTTGAGAGGCCAATTCATGCGTCGGCACCATCACCAGACATTGCGGAGATTTGATTTTGTTACTCCGACGGCTGGGGATGCTCAAGAGATGAATAACGGGTATGGCAAAGGCACCTGTTTTGCCGGTACCGGTCTGAGCTATCGCCAAAACATCTTCTCCTTTCAAAATTGAAGGAATGGCTTTAAATTGAATATCCGTCGGACGGCGAAAACCTGCCTTCGACAAATTCTTCTTTAAAAAATCAGCAAGAGAATAATCTTCAAAACGCATCTTAAAATCATACAAAGATAAGATCTAAATTTAACCAGCAGTCTTCTTAAAACGCTGGTTATTTACCAACCAATGCAAGATACCTGGTCTAACCGGACTCTAAACTGGTTTTTCATTCTGGCATGGAAAAATATAGGCTTCTTAACCCCGACTTCTACACCAAGAATAGAAAAATTCCTATTTTAACGCCTCACAGACTTGTTACCAGGATAACTGTCATCCCTGGGCAAGTAACCAAATCTAACTAGACCTATAAACTACTATGACTCATCATCTAGCTCGTAAGCTCATGCTTCTCGTCGTATTTGGCATCTTCACATCCTTTTCGGTATTTGGATCATCCCAGGATGTCCCCATTGATACAGGATCCACCGCGTGGATGTTGGTTTCTACTGCCCTGGTACTGCTAATGGTACCCGGACTTGCCATGTTTTATGGAGGATTAGTACGCACCAAAAATGTTTTGGGAACCATGATGCACAGCTTTGTGGCCATGAGTATCATGACTATACTGTGGATTCTCGTAGGATATTCCATGTGTTTTGGTCCTAATGTACTCGGGGGCT
>JAGQWV010000943.1 GCA_020437045.1 Saprospiraceae bacterium
TAAACAAAAACGCTCCCTGCAATAGAGCCAATAATATTAGCAATAATATCAGGAATTTCAAAAAATCGATCTGATAAAAAGTAATATTGCATAGCTTCCATTGTGGCTCCATAGATCGAACAAATAGCAATTACCATAAACAAGTCTTGCCATATTATCCTGCCCCTTCTACCCGCTATTAGGTTACTTAAAAAAATAGCCAATACCGCATATAGAAGGAAATGCGCCAATTTATCCCACTGAATAAATATTTGCCAACCCACTTTAGGGATGGATGTGCCGGGCATCATCGACAAGGCAAGAATAAGCAAAGACCAAAGTGCTGCAGCAAAATTGTACTTAGCTAATTTCTTCAATCTAATCTATAGATGCAGGTTGGAAAAAAAAGGGTGTATGGTTAACTTTTTATTCACTGATTAATTCCTGATAGGCTTCGGCCGAAAGTAATTCTTCCAGTTCTGCGGGATCTGACAGTTCGATTTTAATAATCCAACCCTCTCCATATGGGTCCTCATTGATCAATGCCGGATTATCTCCCCCAGACTCACTGATAGAATCATTAAACTCCAGAATGGTCCCTGAGACCGGCATGAAAAGATCAGAAGTCGTTTTGACTGCTTCAACGGTGCCAAAGACTTCATCCTTACTTAGGATCTCTCCCACCGTATCCACTTCCACATAAACCAGGTCTCCCAATTCACTTTGAGCAAAATCCGTAATGCCAACAACGGCTATCGTTTTGTCGTCGGTGGATGCTTCGTCATCGATCTTGATCCACTCGTGTTCATTTGTATAAAGAAGGTCAGTAGGTAGGTTCATTTTTGAAATTAGACTTGTTTTTGATCAGCAAAATTAAATAACCATTGGCTTGTAATTGATTTTGGTCTTTCCAGTGGAAAACCCAGTGCCCGGCTCCAACAAAGGGCAGAAAGGACCCCTAAAGCCCTGGAAACACCAAAAAGTACGGTATAGAAGGTAAACTCCTTCATTCCATAATGCACGAGGATAGCTCCGGAATGGGCATCCACATTAGGCCACGGATTTTTTACTTTACCCAGGGACTGAAGGATCGGAGGAACTACGTCAAATAATTTCCAGACAACCTGGACAATTCCTGATTCACGCAAATGTTTTTCCGCAAATCTTTTTTGAGCAATAAACCGAGGATCCGGCTCACGCAACACCGCATGACCATAACCAGGTATCACTTTTCCCTCATCCAAGGTACGGTTTACAAAATCAGTGATCTCTTCTTTAGAAGGATCGTCTTTACCCAGCGATTCCAGCATCTCAAATACCCACTTGATCACCTCCTGATTGGCCAATCCATGTAATGGCCCTGCCAATGCAGTCATCCCTCCTGTAAATGACATGTAAGCATCTGACAGTGTCGAACCAACCAAATGCGTGGCATGTGCCGATGCATTACCTCCTTCATGATCGGCATGAATGGTTAAATAGAGACGAATGAAATCGTAGAAGTCTTGTGTATCGTTGCCCAACATGTGCGCAAAATTAGCACCCCAATCGAGGGTATGATCCGGGGCAATATGATCACCCTTGAAAAAAGTCCTACGATAAATATATGCTGCTAATTGAGGCAACTTTGCGATAAGATTCATGGCATCTTCGTAAGAAGCGTCCCAAAACTCACTTTTGCCCATACCCTCAAAATATCGACGGGCAAAAACGCTTTCCCGTTGTAAAGACAAAACACCCATTGAAAACTGAGTCATTGGATGAGTATCTGCCGGAAGGGAGTCCAACATCTTGAAGGTATGTTCATCTATTTTAGATCGTCGTTCCCATTCATCTGACAGCCATTGCACTTGTTCATCTGTCGGAATTTCACCCACCAACATCAACCAAAATAGCCCTTCGGGCATCGGCTCGGTACTGCCATTAATCTTAGGCAGCTTTTCCTGTAAGGCAGGAATGCTGTATCCCCGGAACGTAATCCCCTGTATCGGATCCAGACTGGAGGTCTCCCATATCATACTCTTTACACCACGCATTCCTCCATAAATCTGCTCGAGGTATACTTTATCTACCTCCACTTTGCCTTTTTCTTTTACCAGATCTCGGAGTTGTGTTCTTACAATCTCGGATTTCTCTCCAAACAGCTGTTTTAATTGATCCATTGATAAAGTCTATAGAAATGTGTAATGTGAATTAAGCAAGGGGTGTAAATATACATATTTACAAAGGCATATGGAATTTGTTTAAATAAAAACCAAGGGAAGTTTTGTAGTCTAGTGAAGGTGATCACATAAAATCAAGGATGAAGCATTTGAAGGATAACCCGGAGAATCAACAATCATATTTGTTTTAATGGAAGTTAAAATGAATTTGAGATCTTCACTCCCGGAATTAACCCTAAAGAAATTTGGATGATATTAGTGGATCAAATCCTGGTTAGCGAAGATGTATTTCAAAAGAAATTCATTTGCGATCTCTCAGCATGTAAAGGAGCCTGTTGCTGGGAAGGTGATTGGGGCGCTCCCCTGGAAAGGGAAGAGGTCGAAACTCTTAGAAAAATCAGAGAGCTTCTGCGGCCATATCTTACCAAAGCTGGAAACGAGGTGATAGACAAACAAGGTACACATGTCTATTATGAGGAGATCAAGGGAGATGGTACTCCCCTGATTGAAGGTGCTGCGTGTGTTTATCTCACCTTTGATGAAAACGGTATTGGAAAGTGCGGTATCGAGCAAGCTTATTCAGAGGGTATAATTTCTTTTCACAAACCGGTTTCCTGCCATCTGTATCCGATTCGGCATAGTAAGATAGAGGCCGTGGATTTTGAAGCGCTTAATTACGAGAACTGGGAGATCTGCTCAGCAGCCTGCTCATTAGGGGAAATAAATCAAATGCCTGTATTTCGATTTGTCAAGGATGCACTGATCCGAAAATTCGGTGAAGCATTTTACCATCAGATGGAGGAAATTTCAAGGGATATCACCTAATAGCTGGCCGCTGATCAACCAAGCGCTTCAAAGCAATATTATTTGATTTTCAAGGCTATTCTGTTACATTTGCAGTGCTTTTGGAACAGGCTGCCAAAACAAAAAACTGACACCGCCTTATTGAGTTTACATTTCGCTGATTATTAGCATGATATAAATTTGAACCGACAATATATATCCTTAGGGAAGTGACACAACTCACAAAAGCAGAAAAGAAAATATTAGACTTCAACGTTCACCTTTTATTAAATTTTTGGTAAAAAATGGCTTTAATAGGTAAGATTCGAAAACACAGCTGGTTGTTAATTGTGCTCATTGGTGGAGCTTTGGCAGGCTTTGTGATCATGGATATGACCAGTAATCGCTTGACCGGTGGAGGTCAAATTCCATCGCTCGTAGAAGTGGATGGCGAAAAGGTCAACTGGGTCGAATTTCAAAATGCTGAACGAATCTTATATACAGGTTCTACAACGGATGTATTTAGCCGGAGAAATTACTTGTATAATTATTTCGTCGATAGAGCTTTGGTCGACCATGAAGCTGAAGAAAATGGCCTGGCGGTGCCCCGTGAAGAATTGATGGATCTTCAGTTTGGTAATAATCTAAGTCCATTGATTCAACAACGATTTGCCAATCCCAATACCGGCATGGTCGATCGTACGCAGTTGAATGCGATCAAACAAAATATTGATCAAGGTCAAATGACGCCACAACTCCGTGAATACTGGGCCCATCAGGAGCAAGAAATTATCACAGAAAGATTGACTGCTAAATTGACAAATTTGGTAAGTAAAGGACTGTACACTCCAACTTGGTTGGTGGAATCAACCAATGCTGATCAGTCGGTACGTACTGATTTTCTCTATGTACAGGTTCCGTATGAAGAAGTACCAGAGAATGATATCAAAGTGACGGATGCTGATCTAAATTCTTATCTATCCGCTCATCAGGGGGAATATACCAATCCGGAGGAAGTGAGAATCATTCATTATGTGTCGTACGATGTCATTCCAACCAGAAAAGATACTTCGGACCTTCACAAGCAAATAGATGAACTTATCACTGAGTTTAAAATGACTCAAAATGATACTCAGTTTGTAGAAAACAATTATGGTAGCATGGATCCGGGCTATGTGAAGAAAGAACAGGTAAGTCCGATCGTCGCTGACTCCGTATTTGAACTGCCAATAGGAACCGTAATTGGACCTTATATTGAAGACAATGCGTACAAGGCCGTCAAAATCCGGGATCGAATGATGGTACCGGACTCCGTCCACGCCCGGCACATATTACGAAGAGCTCAAACCATGGAGCAATACCAGGCCGCCCAAAAAACAGCAGATAGTTTGATTACTTTGCTAAAGGCAGGAGAATCTTTTGATTCGCTTGCGGCCAATTATACACAAGACCCCTCCGGCTCGCTTAATGGTGGAGATCTCGGAAATGTGGGTCTCGGTACTTTTGTAAAAGAATTCAATGACCTGGTATTTTTTAATGCAGAACTAAATCAGCCCTATACTGTCATCACTAACTTTGGGGTACATGTGGTAGAAGTTTTGGATCGGACGTATGAAACCAAAGAAGAAGGGGCGCAGTTGGCATATCTAAATCTACCGATTGTTCCCTCAGAAACCACTCAGGACAGTTTGTATGACAAAGTCCTTGAATTTGTGGGTGAGCACAGAGATCTGAAAGATTTGGAATCTGCCGTGGCCAGCATGCCCGGGAAAAGCGTTCAAATCAGCACTCCGTTTAAACAGAATGATTTTACAATCAGTGCCCTGGGATCGGGACAGACCAGCAGGGAAATTATCCGTTGGGCTTATGAACCATCCAGCGAAATTGGCAATGTGTCTCCGGAAGTTTATATCTATCAGGAACCAACTCTTTATTATAACAATCGTTATGTGGTAGCAGGCTTGGCAAGTATTGATCCAAAGGGTCCCGCATCCTTGGCATCTGTGCGTCCTACCATCGAAGGTTTGGTAAAAAATCATAAGAAGGCTGAAATCCTGCTTAAGGAATTGCAGGGAGCAGAGCTTCAAAAGGTGGTTCAGACCTATTCTGTAGCGATTGATACTGCCAAAGGGGTAAACTTCCTTACCGATTTTGTAGCGGGATTGGGAGAAGAACCTGCAGTAGCCGCCTACGCGAGAACCGCTCCTCTAAATCAAGTATCACAACCTATTGAAGGAGTAAGGGGCGTCTACCTTATTAAACCGATCAACAGGACCGAGGCATCACCTCCGAATGTAGCAACACTGAGAAAGTCCTATACCAGCCAATTGGCAAATCAGGCCAAGGCAGGAGTAATCCAGAGTTTGCGAAAAAATGCCGACATCGAAGATCATCGATATACGTTCTATTAACAGAGATTTTCCACGGAAATCGATAAGAAGTCCCGGTCGAGAGAGATTTAATTAATCCTCACCGGGACTTCTTATTTTCTTCACCTTGATCTTTTCTTATTTTTCGCTCCAATACCAACACTAATACATAAATTTCCACTCTATTTACGTTAGTAAATCATGAGACCTCTAATACTGTCAGCTTTCTTGTCGATTTTCATAGCGTGCTCTCCTATCCAACAGGTAGAAATAAAAGATGATTCAGGACAACTAACCGAGTCCTATCAGATAGACAAAAAAACTGGTCAAAAAGAAGGAGAATACCGGAGATACTCCAATGGTAGATTAGTAGAGATTGCCAATTATTCGGCAGATACACTGCATGGCATACGAACGCTCTTCTCGTCTGAAGGAATAAAAGAAATCGAAGAATGGTATGATAAAGGCACCTATGAAGGAAGCTACCAGACCTTTTATCCCGGTGGACAAGTCAAATTGGAGGGACAATACATCAATGGCAGTATGGAAGGTGAGTGGAAAAAATATTATGAATCAGGACAATTGATGGAAAATGTAGTGATGCATGAAAATGAAGAGAATGGTCCTTTTGTCGAATATTGGGAAAATGGAAATCTGAAAGCAGAAGGTACTTATCTAGATGGCGATAACGAACATGGGGAGTTGAAACTATATGACGAGCAAGGTGCCCTGGAAAAAACCATGCAATGTGAAAGAGGTATTTGTCATACCACCTGGAAACGGGAAACAGAGGAAGCTCTATGAGTAAAATTTTACCCGTTATATTTCTTGTTGCTTTTAGTGTTTCACTTTCAGGCCAGATTGGTGGCCGTTCGGTTTTTACTTTTCTGAATACCCCAAATTCAGCCAGGGCTGCCGGCATGGGAGGATACTTAATTACGAGTCCGGCGACAGACATTTCTCTGGCACTGGATAATCCGGCCCTTATCACGGACGATTTGGATGGGCAACTAAGTTTTCAGCATCAATTTCTGCAGTCAGGCATTCAGAGTGGCTATGCGGGTATTGGCAAAAACTTTCCCAGTCGCAAGATCATGGCGCATGCGGGTGTCAAATATATATTATATGGTACTTTCGACCAGACCGATGAGTTTGGCAACATTACCGGAAGCTTTAAGGGCAGTGAGTTAGCACTGCAAGTGGGTACCTCCTACCTCCTCTATGATAAAATGCGTATCGGGGCTAATCTTAAGTTTATTCAATCCTCTCTTGAGGTATACAATTCCTCAGGACTGGCAGTCGATCTAGGAGCATTTTATCAGGACACTGCTTCCGGTTTTGGTGCAGCGCTGGTGATAAAGCAAGCAGGTCTCCAACTCACCGCTTTTGATGAGGTGAGAGAATCACTCCCTCTAGACATTCAACTTGGACTGTCGAAAAAACTTACACATCTACCTTTTCGGTTTTTTATTACCTGGCATCATCTCAATCGCTGGAACTTATTATATGATGATCCGAATACCGAAGAAGATACTTTTTTTGGCGGATTACAGCCATTGAGGAAAGAACCAACGCAAGCAGACAACTTTTTTCGCCATATGATTTTTGGCGGAGAAATGGTTCTTGGCAAAAAAGAGTCTTTTAAGATCCGCTTAGGATATAATCACCAATTAAAGCAAGAATTATCGGTACTTACCCTGCGTTCCTTTGCAGGTTTCAGTTTTGGGTTTGGCGTAAAAGTGAAAAAATTCCAATTTGATTATAGCAATTCAGTACTTCATTTTGGGGGTAGTAGTCATCATATCGGACTCTCAACCAACCTCAGGTACTTTACTGGAAACGGAATTTTGTAAGCCCTCACATCCACTTAAGGTGAGATGACTCAACTTTATAAAGAATGTAATTTTTCATTTGTAAAGCATGATCCATTTGAACGTAAGGGATCTTAACATCTCCACTTGCACTATGTAGAATAATAGTAGCCAGATTTTTTCTTCGCTGATAGGGGCTTTGCTTCAAACGAACCCCTTGTACCTTTCTGTGCAGGAGAACTTTGTGAACCCGTTCTATCACTCCAGAAATGGTCATCAAACCTTCTTCATAAAATAGATATCTCCATTTTTTATATTGAAAATACTGGAAATAGGTACCCATCAATATCCAAAAAACCTCGCGCACTACCAGATCGGAAGAGCATTGGCAACATTAGGTGTATTGGCACTACCAATCAATTGAGTGCGCGTACATATCATTGGTATATGAGTGGTAACAACAATTGGTGTTTCGGTTGAAACCTCAGCAAGATCTGAAAGTAACCAATCCAATTGCTCATCGCTAAATATTCCCCTGTAGCGTTGATCTTCAGTCACATCCAAAGAATTGAGGGTGATAAAATGCCAGCCTTTGTGATCAAAGGAGTAATAGGTATCTCCAAAATACCGCTCCCACATTCCGTATTTATAGTCGGGATGTGATGCTGGTTCCTGACTTTCTCCATATATAGCAAATAAATCGTGATTTCCGAGACAGTTAAAAACTGGCATGGTAAAACCCGAACTCATTTTCTTATACAATTGAAACAACATGTCACAACGATCAAAATCTCCCCGCATGGCATCATATACCAAATCTCCTCCGGTGATGACAAAATCAGGCTGTAATTCATTTACCCTATCAATAGCCATTTGAAATCCTTCCGGAGCATGCATTTCCGGTTTAAGGTGAATATCCGTCACAAATGCAAAACTGAAAGTGTCCTGATTCCTATCCCTCTCGTCTTTTCGTGAACAACCAGCACCTAAAAATGGCAAGCCGAGGGCACCTAATCCTGATTTTGTCAAAAATTTTCGGCGTGATGTTTTTCGATTATTCATCGCTTTAAATTATTTCAAAAATAATTCTGAACCTTTTCCGGAAAGCACGATTTTTTGCACAACTTTTTTGCAAAAAATGTTTCCACCTTCCAATCAACTTTAATAATACGATTAATTATCGCGAATTAAAATCTAGGGATACCGTTGTAGTGTCTTCCGTATGTATTTTAATCAGACCTTCTTCGATCCGGTCCACATCCAAAGTAAGATGCTCTCCCCTGACGAGGGGAGTACCCAAATCAATATCCCAACGAACCTCCTGAATACCCTTACCCTCCACCGTATAAGTCAGATCTAAATCTTTAAGATACACATCTCCAAGGATACCGGAGGATGATATAATGGAAATATGCTGCTTATCATTTGGCAATACAATCGCTGCACCCGTGTATGGTCGATGCTGTAAATCGTATACGATCTCAAGTCCATTATCTGTAAATCGGTAGGGTTGGCCGAGAACCGCAAGAATATTCATAGGATCAATGGCAATCTCCTGTTTAAAGTTTATACGTTCCTCGCTAAAGACAAGGACTTGCCCCGCCCCTTCCTCTGCATTTATTTGTTCGTAAATTTCTGGTGAGTCACCGACCTGGCCGGTAATTTTGGTACCTACCTCTGTGATAAAGGGAAGGATGCGCTTTGATTTTTCCACTTTTTGTCCAATAACTTTTCGCTCCTCTTCTGTAGTCAAAGCCAGATTACCCCAGAAACCATGTCCGGCCATCAGCGAATTATTAACATTGTATTCCAGTGCACCATTTAAATTATGAGGATAGTTAGCGTAGGTAAACAACTCTAATGGTATTATGCCATTGTATACACTCACAATAGACCGCATTGATTTGGCTCTAAAGGGAGTATAATCATTATAGGAACTGGCGCCATTATTCATAAAAAATAACTTTCCCTGACTCAGAGGGGCCAAACCCAGCATAACTCTTCTCGCTTCGGTGAGATCCATTTCAATAACCAGCTCCGGTTGATAATCGGTAAGAATTTGCATAGCGCGGGTGACATATACCGGAAGCAAATACTCATATCGTGCTCTCAATTCCTCTGCTGAATATTTACCGGAGCCGTGATTCAAATTTGGTAAATCGCTATACAATGTATTAATGGCATCCCATTTAAAAAACAAAGCCCCTTGATCAATTAATTTTTTGCAATCCTCGATAAATAAGTCAAAAAAATCACTGACAAAATCAAAAGCCGGATGTCCCCATTGCGCTCCCACCGGATGTCCCTCGGAGTCTTTAATTACCCAATCAGGATGATTTTTGAAACGCTCCGCAGTTGAATCGATGCCTAATGGTGAAAACCACAGTCCCATTTTAATATGGTACTGGTCAAGATATTTCTTTATGGGAGCTAAACCCTCGGGCAGACGCTCAGAATGAGGGCTCCAGACACCCTGAGTTTGCTCCCAACCATCATCCAACACAAAAATATCAACCCCCAGATCTTTTGCCCGGTCAATTTCCTCAAATATATTTTCATAAGTCATGATACCCCGCAACATCTCCGGTCCCAAACGTTTACCCACCTCTCTCTGCATACCCCAGGTGTTGTAATAGAATTCCGGACGACGAGAAGCTTTTTTTTCATTAATCCAGTGCCATAAATATTGCTTAAAAATAGCTAGTCCCACTTTTAAATCGTTACCGGGATAAAAAGCAGATGCAGCCCAGACGGTTTCATAGGAATGATCCGGATCTATTTGCTCTCCATCAAGATATCCTCCTCTGACGATATCCAGAGAAGTACGGATTAAATCCTTTTCATTTTGACAAGAAATACCCAGAAAGCGAAAATCATCATCACTTTGTTTAAAGTCGAACACCCCTTTGGTCCCCTGCAACTGATCAACTAATTTTCCTGGTTCCGGATCGTCTCTCTTATTTAAAATGCCGTTTAAATTGTCCTGTGACGCATGTTCATAGGTGGTCATCCAACTGGTCACCCCATTGTACACCAGATTGACTGGTCCCTTCACCTGCACGGTCTCATCTGGACTGACCCTGGCCTCTACAATATCCGGATAAAACATATGATTATAGACCAGGTTGCTATTTCCATCACGTGTAAAGGTGGCTGGCTTTAATTCCCAACTGGCTAAACGGATCTCTGTCATCTGACAACTATCGGTTTGCCGGTTTTTCTTCAGGGCGTATTGTGGAAAGCGGAAATGTAAATGATCATCCCATTTATGTAAAGCAAAATTGCCCTCTCTAGCAGCAAGTTCTATTTTTTCGCGCACCAACGTTGCCCCCGGAAATGTCTGCTGATACAAGATGACTTGCATACCCTCGACCGGCTCGATCATCCCTTCAAAAATGATCCTATACTCCCTGCCTTCATTTTGCAATCTCCGGACAGAATGATCTTTATACTGCCAAAACGGGTCGTTGGCAGAAACTAATTTATGATTGATGACAAATTCAAAATATGGTATCCGATCATTTGATGAACAAATTTCGATGTCGTTACTATCATACACCATGACTTTTAATGGGCCGGCAGAATTAATCGTGCAGAAAAATTTCTTCTTAAACGCTTGATTATCGATGACCAAAGTATCACTGGTCTGTGCACTAGTAAAAATTGGCAGCAACCAAACTAATGAAGTAATAGCTGTAAAAAATAAGTATCCTGGAGAGCATCTATAAGTCACGTTGAATTCTTTTTTTTCAAAAATTGACCTGCAATAGTAATTTCTGAGTGGTATCAAATTGATTGATTATCTCATTAAAATGATACTAAATCTCATTCCGAAACTATTTCTTCTTCTTTGGCTTTGGCATAGGTAATTCCTTTAGTGAAATCCGCACCAACTCACTGAGCCACTCATGGTCTTCGATCTGATCCATAATTAAAAAGCTTGGCTTTGCTCCTTCGTATGGTGGAGCTTCGACAACATTTATCATAAAATTGCGGCCACCTTGAGTAGGTTTAATGAATAATTTATTATCACATATCACTCCAAACATCTTTCCCTCGCAATAGACTCCATATTCACCAAACATCTTTTTGGCGGTAACGTCGCCAACTGCTTCCAACTGACCGATAATAAAATCTACAAAATCCTGATCTGATGCCATTTAGAAATATTTAGTTAGAATTTTTAAAGGGGATTAACTATTCATTTCAGATAATGTAATAATGTCACCGGGGCGAATGATAGCTTTGTCATATCCGTAAAGCGAGGCATTGATCATCGCTTTTCCAATCTGGGTGGTATTAACTACTGATTTAGGTGTAATGGCTTTTATAATTTTCACTAACCACATAAAATAATCGTACATAAATTGATACGATTTCGTTCTTGATTTAATACCCCGAAGAGGAATAATGATCCCCGGCCGAAAAGC
>JAGQWV010000944.1 GCA_020437045.1 Saprospiraceae bacterium
TCTATCTCCGAAAAAAATAATCACTTTATAAACAAGATATGGCCTAAAATCAATTATTATTAATTAATATATTAAGAGTTGCCGGATAAAGTATTAACAGAGCCTCAAAAATGTATTACAAATCAGAGGAGGCTCTGTTTAAGAATAGACTCTTCAATTTTTCCAATGATATTCGTTTACCGGTAATAACCAAACCTATCTTTTTGCCTTGCATCTTTTTCGTATTTTGCCTTAGGAATGCAAGAGGTAGAGCAGCAGCGCCCTCAATCATTAGCTGATCCGTTTTAATCATATTATAAATTTCTTCAGCGATTTCACCTTCTTCTAATAAGGCCCAATCGTCTACATACTTTTGACATAATGGAAAAGTTATCGATCCTTTTTCCATGCCACCGGCTGTACCATCAGATAAGGTTGGAAGACTGATATCTTCCTCGATGATGTGTTGTGATTCTATCGATCTGACCATTTCTGGACTATTGACAGGCTGACAACCAATCAATTTAATAGAGGGATGTTTATTTTTCAGATAGATCCCCATTCCGGAGATTAATCCCCCTCCGCCCACAGGGGCAATAATGATATCCAATTCGGGCTGTTGCTTGAGCATTTCCCGGGCAACGGTACCTTGGCCTGCCACAATTTCCGGGTCATTGTATGGATGCACGAGCACGAAATTATTTTCCTCAGCTACTTTTCGACAATATATTTCGGTATGAAGACTATTTTTTCCAAACAATTCAAATGGTACTCCCGTTGCTTTGATATACTCCAGTTTTGAAGTGGACACATTTTCTGGTAAAAATACTTTTCCCTTTAATTTTAAATTTGTGAGAGCACTACAGAAAGCAGCTGCATGATTTCCCGTTGATGCCGCTACAAAAAACCTATCCTTACGTTCTGATTCAGGATAAGACAATATTTTATTATACGCCCCTCTGGCCTTAAAAGAACCACTTACCTGCTGATTTTCTAACTTCAGGTATACCTGACTCTTTAATTGATTGGATAATATCGAGTTGTATACCAGAGGGGTCATATAAAGATACGATGCAATTCGAGCTGCCGCAGCTTCTATTTCTTTGATATCCATCGATTATTAAAAATTGATTAGTGCTGTTAATATTGAGGTTGAATGCCCATCCAGGCGAGTCCAAATGGGCCTTACGACACCATCGTAAGCACTAATATTATTGTAATCACCAAGGAAATAATTGGTACTGGGATAAAAAGGTTTTTCGCTAATGCGAATATTCTTAAATGTTTCACCACCATCAAAAGAATATGCCAGGTAAACATCGGTGGCAAAATCTTCATGATTTCTTCGATCGTAAAAGACGACGTAAATGGCACCTGTGACCGGATCAACAGTCATCCAGGTGAAAAACTGATGACGTCCAGAAGGATCATTATTTACACGAAATGGTTCTGACCAATGCTCTCCACCATCCACGGATTTAACCAACCATACGTCGGTATCATCTTCACCATTAGACTGATCACAATAATTAATGTAAACGGTTCCACGATAAGGACTTTTACTTAGATCACAGCCTGTCACAGGCATACCATTTGCCCTACCAAACCCA
>JAGQWV010000945.1 GCA_020437045.1 Saprospiraceae bacterium
GTCAGTGGGAGGGGCATTGACATACCGGAGGTAGCTTTGGTGGTCAATTACGATATCCCGGATGAAATGGAATATTATGTGCACCGTGTGGGGAGGACAGGTAGAGGGGAGCGTCGCGGACTGGCAATTTCATTTTGTAGTTCCGAAGAAACACCAAATTTGAGAGCGATAGAAGATTGGTTGGGGAAACCCATTGATATCTTGGAATTAACAGAAGAAGATCGATCGATAATTATTTCCAATTCAAGTGAATATAAGCAAGATTTAGGGGCCCTGATGAAGGAAATAGAAAATTTTGAAGCGAAACGGAAAACCAAAAAAAAGAAATAGCTGTTATCGATTTCTGAAGTATCGATCTTATTTAATGAATTTAGAAACCAAGAGACTTTTCTTAAAAGAAACGGATTGGGATGATTTACCTGCTATTCATTCCATGCTTTGTGAACCGGAAGTAGAACAATATAATACGATTGGTCGCCCTGGTAATCTGGAAGTTACGAAGGCCATAATTGCCGGACCAATCGAGGATCGGTATAATCGACGAAGAAGCATGTATGAATGGACAATCCGCTCGATTAAGGAGGGGCATACCATGGGAGTAGTGGGTCTAAGTCTTGGTGCGGAAAGATTTCGCAGTGGGGAAATACACTATAGCTTATTTCCCGATTGTTGGGGCAATGGATATGCTTATGAAGCGTTAATGGAAACGCTTAAATTTTCTTTTAAAATAGAGAAATTGCACCGCGTATATGCCGGGGTAGCGGTGAATAATGACCGGTCTATTAAATTATTGGAAAAATTGGGTATGCAACGTGAAGGGCGGGGTAGGGCCGTGCTGCCAATTCAGGGTGAATGGGTAGATAATTACCGCTATGCAATACTGGAAGATGAGTTTTAATAAATTTTTATTCCTGCTCTTTTATAGCAGCTACTTCCTCCGGAGTTACATATTTTCCTTTGTTACCCCAACTATTTAAAATATAATTCGAGACATCAGCAACTTCTGTATCGGAGAGATACAGTGGAAGCATGATGTTGTTATATTTTTCACCATTAACTATGATCTCTCCCTTTTGCCCATATTTTATCGCATATATAGAGGCTTCGCGTCTTTCCAGCAGATAGTCAGACCCTGCGAGTGGTGGAAATGCGCCGGACACACCTTCCCCTTCAAACATGTGACAATTCACACAGAAGTCCAAATAGACCTGTTTCCCTCTTTCCATACTTTTTTCCAGGTTTTCATCCTGCGAATACCCGAGCAGAGAAAGGGATAAAAATAGAACAACAATTATTCTCATCCTTTCTTCAACGGGTTAATTCTGAAAATTCCTTTTCCTTCAGCTGAAAAGTATAAATACCCGTCCGGGCTTTGTTTGATGGAACGGATTCTCCCAAATCGGTCAAGCACTTTCTCCTGGGAAACCACCTTATCTACATCTAATACTACTCGATGGATGTACATAAATTTTAAGGATCCCAACAAAATGCTACCTTTCCATTCCGGATACCTATCACTGGTCACAAAGGTCATTCCACAAGGAGCTATGGAGGGAACCCAATAAGTCGCCGGCTGTTCCATGCCGGGTTTACTGGTCAGATCAGTGATCTTGGTGCCATTATAATTAATGCCATAGGTAATGACTGGCCATCCGTAATTATTGCCTTTTCTAATTACGTTGAGTTCATCACCTCCCTGAGGTCCATGTTCGTGAGTCCAGATCTCACCTGTTTCGGGATGTACGGCCATGCCCTGTGGATTGCGATGACCATAAGAGAAGATAGATGCTATGGCACCGGATCGGTGAACAAAAGGGTTGTCCGGTGGAATTCGTCCATCATCAAAAATGCGGTGAATTTTGCCACAATGATTATTGAGACTTTGGGGGTTTTCATCTCGATCCCCACGATCCCCTACAGATAGGAATAAATAGCCCTGGGGATCAAAAGCAATCCTTCCACCCCAGTGTTGTCCCTTGGTAGATTCGGGAAGAGCCTTGAAAATCACTTTTTGTTCTTCAAGGTGATTATCGACTAATTTTGCCCGCATTAAGGTTGTATTCCCCCCGGAAGATGTTGATGAACTGGATCCATAGGTAAAGTAGATATATTGGTTTTCTTCAAAATGAGGATGTACCTCAATATCCAAAAGACCACCTTGACCTCTTACGTAGACATCAGGCATACCGGTGATTTCCTCTTTTACTCCATCGGTAAGACGAAACAATTGCCCTTCTTTTTCCGTGATCAGCAGATCTCCTCCGGGAAGAAATGTAAAACTCCAGGGCACCTGAAAATCAGTAGATATTGTCTCTATTGAGACATCCAGATCACTCACCGAAAGATCGGGATATTGTTGAGCACAACCGTATTCGAAAAAGACAAGTAAGGCACTTAATAAAAGATAACTGGTACGTATAAATTTTTTTCTCATGATCGTCAAAACATTACGGAAGCGCTAAAAGTTGCTCAAAATAGCGATTTTAATTACTCAATCAGTTGACACCACTACTAAATGGTCTGCAGATCTGCGGAAATGCTGCACTAGTAGACCAACGCATCGATTATTTCCGTTAATTTA
>JAGQWV010000946.1 GCA_020437045.1 Saprospiraceae bacterium
CTGAGCCGGTGCTGGAATAAACTCCCTTGGATGGAGTTTTACAACTTTGAATGGATCTAAGGGTGCGGCAATTCGCAACAAACCTGCAGCAGCCAATATTCCGGCTTCCACCTCTCCGGATTCGATTTTTTTAAGTCTGGTTGGGACATTTCCCCGAATATCACGAATCTCAACATCTGGTCGCAAATACTTTAATTGTGCTTTTCGTCGATTCGATGATGTGCCTACGATGGCCCCACTCTTAAGACCTAGCGGCAGACTGTTGTCGACATGTTCTGGATGAATGATGAGCCAGTCAGCGGGATTTTCCCGACTAGATACACCAGCGATCATTAAGTGTTCTGGCGACTCCGTGGGTAGATCTTTCATGCTATGCACAGCTAGATCAACGGAGCCGTTTGATAGTGCTTCTTCCAGTTCTGACGTAAAAAAACCCTTTCCCTCTAATTTGTCAAAAGAGAGATTTTGTACAATGTCTCCCTGTGTTTTTATGATTTCCAGGTCGGCAACAATTCCATTTTTTTCCAATTCATATTTGACAAAATTTGCTTGCCAGAGAGCCAACTTACTACCTCGGGTACCGATTCTGATTCTTTTGCTCAAGCTTTGATTATTTTTGCACGAAGATAGGCCAAATCATTTGGTCTGTCATTACGTGAGCAGCAATGCTCGGAAAATTTAAAATATGAGAATATCAGCAACAGAACTAGCCGGTTTGTTGAATGGCAAAGTGCATGGAGATGGTAGTGTGACTGTCGATAGACCGGCCCGGATAGAAGATGCCACGGCGGGAACGCTTTCGTTCCTGGCCAATCCAAAGTATGAAGAATTTGCTTATGAATGTCGTGCTTCAATTTTGCTCGTGAGTCATTCGTTTCAACCAACCAAACCAATGAAACCTACTTTGATTCGCGTCGATGATGTGTATGCGGCCATGGCCCTTCTGGCAGAGAAATTTGCCGATCAATTGCAGCAGGAAACGGGTATCTCGGATCGAGCAGTTATTGACCCCAGTGCAACCATTGGTCAAGGGGTGACTATTTCCGATTTTGTAATTGTAGGTGCTAATTGTGTAGTTGGAGATCACGCTTTCTTACATCCCTTTGTATATCTCGGAGCAAATAGTACCCTTGGAGCAAACTCTACACTCCATGCCGGAGTTAAAGTGTACTATGATACTAAAATTGGATCCAGGGTTTCAATCCATGCAAACACAGTGATCGGCAGTGATGGATTTGGATATGTGAAATCCGAAGGGGCATTTAAAAAAATAAAACAGTTGGGAAATGTGGTCATCGAAGACGATGTGGAGATTGGCGCTAATGTGGTCATCGACCGTGCATCTCTCGGCTCGACGGTGATCAGGCAGGGTGCAAAATTGGATAATCTGATCCAGATCGCTCATAATGTGGAAGTTGGGCAACATACGGCTATGGCTGCTCAATCAGGAGTGGCCGGTAGTACGAAAATCGGTAAAGATGTGTTGGTGGGAGGACAGGTTGGTATTATTGGGCATATCCAAATCGCGGATGGTACACAGATCCAGGCACAAAGCGGAGTCACGCGGACTACTAAAGATAATGATCGATTATACGGTTCTCCGGCTTTCGAATATGCTAAATATTTGCGGTCATATGCAGCATTTAGACAGCTTCCACAGATGAACAGCCAGCTAAGTGAGCTTCAGAAGCGTTTAGAGTCTATTGAAAAGGAGATAGCACAGCTACTTGCGAACTCGTAATTCCGTATATTGCGCTCAATTGCAACAATGAGCAAGAATCATAACCAACATACCATAGCAAAAAAGGTGTCAATTCAAGGTATTGGATTGCACACTGGAGAATCTGTCACACTCACCTTTCATCCCGCAGATCCAAACTTTGGGATCCGTTTTCGTCGGGTGGATGTCAAAGATCAACCGCTTTTAATGGCGGATGTAGGAAAAGTTTTTTCCACTAATCGTGGTACCACGATCCGTGACGGAAACGTCCAGGTCAGTACGGTTGAACATGTTTTATCTGCACTGACAGGCATGGGTGTGGATAATGTCATGATCGATATTGATGGTCCCGAAGTGGCGATTTTGGATGGAAGTGCTAAGCCATTTACCGATCTTATTATCGATGCTGGAATGGTCGATCAAGGCGAGGAACGCGAATATTTTGTGGTCGAGGAAACGGTGTCATACAAAGACGAGGTGACAGGTACGGAAATCGTAGCGCTACCCAGTGACACGTTTGAAGTGACAGCAATGATTGATTTCAATTCCCCGGTACTTGGCAAACAATATGCCTCGTTATCGGATATTGATTTCTATCCGCAGGAAATTGCTTCCGCTAGGACCTTTGTCTTCTTGAGAGAGCTTGAACATTTGTACACGCAAAACCTCATTAAGGGCGGAGATCTCGAAAATGCACTGGTGATTGTAGATCGGATGGTCAGTCAGGAGGAATTGGACGGATTGTCCAAAAAGCTGAACAAGCCAAAAATCAAAGTGGAAAAGGAGGGAGTGCTTAATAACACTGATCTTCGCTATCCCAATGAGCCAGCCCGACACAAACTGCTGGATTTAATCGGAGATCTATCCCTGGTGGGTAAACCTATTAAAGGAAAGATCGTAGCTACTAAGCCCGGTCATGCTTCAAATGTAGCTTTTGCCCGGATTCTCAAGGAACAATTCAAGGTGCAACGAAAGTTGCGGGGTAAGCCAAAATACGATCCGGATATCGATCCCGTTTTAGATGTGGAAGGCATTAAATCAATGTTACCGCATCGTTTTCCGTTTCTACTGGTTGACAAAATTATTGAGCTGACACCTACTTATGTAGTGGGCGTGAAGAACATCACTGCTCAGGAACATGTATTTCAGGGGCACTTTCCTAACAATCCTATATTTCCTGGAGTAATGATTGTCGAAG
>JAGQWV010000947.1 GCA_020437045.1 Saprospiraceae bacterium
CATGGGGCACGAGATCCGCATTCTTTCCCGCAGTACCAATTTGTCTGAGGGGGATGGGGTATATAGGTGGGATCCGGATCAGGGTTACTTTGATGCGAATGCTTTGACGGGAGTATCGGTTTTAATCAATCTGGCCGGTGCTTCTATTGCCGATAGGAGATGGACAGATCGCAGAAAGGCTCTCTTGTGGAAGAGCAGAATCGAGTACACCAGGTTCTTGAAGCAACAACTTGAGAAGCAAAACACGAGGATAAGTTGTTATATTGGTGCTTCTGCCAGTGGTTTTTATGGTGATCGCGCTGATGAGTTGTTGACAGAAAAGAGCGAATCGGGTACTTCAGATTTTTTGGTAGACCTTTCTAACGCCTGGGAAGACGCCCATTGGGAATTTGAACGTTTTGCCGATCGGGTGTCTATTGTGAGGCTGGGAGTGGTGCTTGCTGTAGACGGTGGAGCATTTCCCAAATTGAGAAAATCGGTCCTTTTAGGTTTTGGCGGATACCTGGGCAATGGTAATCAATATTTTCCCTGGATTCATATTGAAGATCTGGCTATGATTTTTATCCAGATTATTTCCGACCAAAATATTCAGGGAATTATTAATGGCAGTGCCCCCCATCCGGTAACTAATTATGAGTTTACCAAAGCTTTAGCATCACTAAAATGGGGAATGGGACTTTTGATCCCCGTACCTGCTTTTGTACTCCGCCTATTACTGGGTGAGATGGCAAATGCGCTACTTTTTAGCCAAAGGATGATCCCGGAGAAACTAATACAACTCAGTTTCACATTTCAATATCCAGACCTTAAAAGCGCAATGAAGGATTTGCTGGGTAATTAGATTGGGCTATTTAAAAACCTCTATTTCGGCAGTCTTAATAACAAGATCAGTGAATTTTCCCTTAAATCTGGTCGCTCTGACGATGTGATTATCAATCCAGTGATAATTTCCTCCCCTGGGTTTATTCATAAGCAACCCATGATATTTGAAATCATTGTTTCTCAACCATTCTTCGGTGATTTCACGGTGCTCCTCTGTCCGGCTGGTGAAGAAAGTGATAATATGACCCTCATCATACCATTTATTGATCATCTCCAGTGCATCCGGGTAAGCGGCACATGTGATCATACGTTCTGGTTCCTCATTGGGGATATCGTCACAAATGGTACCATCGATGTCGATCAGAAAATTCTTCACTTCGTCCGGAAGAATTGGACTCAGGTGTTTGCCGGATTCATCGGTGATCTGCTTGAGACTTGACTTATTTTTGTCTTGTTGTTCCATAGTGGGCACAAAGATATACGTTATCCTTTAAAACTGGTGTAACTTTTAGTCTATTGCATTCGAAGACCGCTTTTAGCTCGCGAGTTCATTCAAAATTGATATAGTTCTGAGGATCTACCGGTTTTCCAGATTGCCAAAGTTCAAAATGCAGATGGGGGCCAGATGATAAGGTACCGGTATTCCCAATGATCGCTACTGCTTCTCCCGCTTTTACATAAGTGCCGGTTGACTTTAGTAATGAAGAATTGTGTTTGTAAAAGGAGATGAGGTTATTGTCATGTTGTATGCCAATGGTATTACCGGTCTCCAGTGTCCATCCGGCAAAAATGATATAACCATCCATTATGGATTTGATGGCGGTGTTGGGAGGAGCATTAATATCCACGCCCAAATGATTCTTTTCCGGATCAAAAGGCATACTGATGGAGCCGGTTATGGGAGGAACCAGGTACAGTTGATTTAATGGTTTGCTTGGTGCTGTATTAGCAATCTGATTGCTTCCCACTTTCTCCAGTTGTTGATCCAGATCAAAGGTTCTTCGCAATTGCTCATCTTCTTCAATTCGGGGAATATTGGCAATCGAGTCTTCATGAATTTGAGTTACCGAAGAATCCGCATCGACAATCACTTCGCCACTTAGTAGCTGACGGAGGTTTTTGATGTAGAGATTTTGAGCAGAAGCAGATTCTTCGAGCTGGAGTACCTTTTCCCGAAGATTGAGCAATTCCTCAGTATCCATATAGTTAGGAGGGGCAAATAATGTACCCAACGGGGTATAGACCAATATTGCGATCATAATACCGATAGTAAGTAATGCAACCGCCGCAATTGAAGCCCCGATATACCAGGTTTTAAAGTTAAAAGACCTGATCTCTTCAAATGTACTTTCGCTGAAAAGTACTAAGCGAAAACGATTTTCTTTTTTCTTCTTTTCTTCCACTAATTTTGTGGCTGTGATGAATCTTTTTTCAAATCTCTTAAAAAAGATCAGAACAAAATAATTATACCTTCTTAATAGTTATATGCTGTAGAATTTACTCTTCTACATATTAGTATTTTTTTACATTTGTAAATATGCGTCGATTAAAATCTTATCTATTTATTACAGTGGTCTTGACTCTGGTCTCTTCTTGTGTCACTCAAAAGAAGCGCGATGATGTTAGTAAGGTAGGTAAGATGTATCATGATATCACTTCTAAATACAACCGTAATTTTAATGCAAATGTGTTGATTGATGAAACCCTGGCTCAACTACAGACGACCCAACAAGAGGATTATTCCAAGGTTTTAGCGATTTATCCGTTTGTAGACAAGGAAAATCCGACACAGCTGGCAGAACCGATGGATAAAGCTATTGAAAAAGCGTCTGTTGCCATCGCTATTCATCGACCCAGTCACTGGACTGATGACAACTACATGATTATTGGAAGGGCGCAGTACATTAAAGAAGACTTTGAATCAGCAGAAAATACCTTTCGCTACATCGTCAAACACTATGATCCTCACAATCTGATTGCTGCATCGGCTCAAAAATCACGGAATGTTAATAAAAAGTTGACGGATAAGGAGAAGGCCCAGAAAAGAAAAGAAGTAGAGAAGGAACGGGATGAGAAAGTGAAGGAACGTAAGAAAGAAATCAAAAGAAATAAGAAAGAGAGAGAACGAAACGCCAAAAAGGCAAAGTTAGCCAGGATCAAAGAGCGAAAACAGGAAATCAAAGATCGGGAACGTCTGGCCAAATCCAATAACGCCGCTAAAACTTCAAATCCTGTTGATAGTAAATCAGATGTGGCAGATGCGAAGGATAATAAGAAGAAAAAACAGAAACCTTTTGACGATAACCCCCAACTACCGAAAGTGAAAGGAGATCCGGACAACTATTTCCTGAAACACAAACCTGCTTTTCAGGAGGCTCAGCTGTGGCTGGCCAAAACACTTATTGAGCGTGATCGTTTTGGGGAAGCGGAAAATATTCTGCGTAGCCTGGAAAATAATGAAAATACATTTAAGGAGATCCGGGAGGAAATATATCCGGCACAAGCACATAGCGCATTGAGCCGCGGACAAGTTGCCGCAGCAATTGAACCGCTTAGCAAGGCTGTCGAAAATACAAGTGATCGTCAAAAAAGGGCACGATACGCTTTTATCCTTGCCCAGGTTTTGGAAAATACGAACCGGGAGAGCGAAGCTTTGGCCGCGTATGATCAGGTTGTCAAACTCAAACCAAACTATGAGATGACTTTCAATGCCCAGCTCAGTAAGCTAAAGATGCAGGCTAGCACAGGCGACATTACGGCCGATAAATATGCAGACCTTTTGAATCGAATGATAAAGGATGATAAGAACCGTGAATATCAGGATCAGTTGTACTTTACCCTGGCTCAACAAGAATTGAAGAGTGGAAATAAGGCGGAAGCCATCGCAAAGCTTACCGAATCTATCCGGAATAGTGCCGGCAACAATGTACAGAAAGCCGAGTCATATTATACACTGGCAGATCTGTATTTTGAAGATGATGATTATGTAAAGGCTAAATATTATTTCGATAGTACTCAGATGGTAATGAGTAAAAATGATCCCCGCTATGATCAGGTATTAGCCTACTCAAAAAATCTATCGGAGATCGCTCATAATCTGGAAATAATCGAACTACAGGATAGTTTACTTCAAATCAGTCAGTTGTCAGATAAAGAGCTAAAACAACTGGCGGCTGAAATCAAGAAAAAGCAGATTCAGGAGGATG
>JAGQWV010000948.1 GCA_020437045.1 Saprospiraceae bacterium
GGGCCTGGTGAGTCGAAACGGTATTTGTAATTTGTTCGGCTACCTGCGCAGCGTTCGTTTTTTTATCAAGCTTAAGGTAGGTGTAAACGTAGGGGATTGTCATTTCCTGATTTTGGAAAATGTCAAATCCCCAATCCTGAAGGGTGCGCAAAGACATTATACAGGAAAATTGCAAGTGGGAATTGACGGGAGGATCTTCAATGATGCCTTTTACCTGGAAAGGTTTAAAATTTTCGAACATCACTTCTCCTTCGATCGGATCCTCATCTCCAAACAGAGCTTTTGCCTTTGATTCGGTCAGAAATATAGTATTGGGCTCTGCTAATGATGAGTAACTACCCCGCTTGAGTCTGAATGAAAATATTTGGAAAAAGGATGGTTCTACAAAAAGCATTTGGTTGTCGCGGATTACCTGCTCATGGTGAGATAGGACGACATCGTTAGCGATCCATCGGGCAATACGACCGCTATATACAACACCGGGGATCTGACTTTCACATAAGGGAGCTATACCTGAAGGACTAAGTGCGTTATGTTCTATTGCATCTCCCTGTTGTTGTAGCGATGTCACCCGGTAAATTTGATCTAAATCATTGTGAAACCTGTCATAGCTATAATGATAATTTACATAGGTGCAAAGTAAAAGGCTAGTGGTTACTCCTAGTGTAATGCCGAAAATTTGTAAAACACTTAGTTTGCCCTTGATTATCAGTTGTCTCCAAGCTAGGATTAGATTTCTTTTCATCTCCTAATTCTTTCCGGGTTGAGTGCACACCCTTGATCATTGTGCATATTGGATCAAAATTTCATGGTGAGGAAGGGCAATATGATTATCGGTTACGATCACCAGGAGACTGTCACCATGATGGCATTTGGAGAGAATACTTTCTATTGGCACTTCGGTCAAAGGTTCATCGGTGTAAAGTAATAGGGTGTTTGTTTTGCTCTTTCTGATGGCTATATAAAATTTGATTTTACCAGTGGGTTGACATTGATCTGCTGTAATTTGGACTGTTTGAATTGCGAAAATACCCCTTGCATCGTGGTCGATAATACATTGGCCTTCTGTGGTGTACTCGTCCACAAGTATTTGGTTGTCAATAAAGGCTGCCGCACACTTGCTGGTCTTATCCTGTGCACGGAGACCACTTGAGGTGTTGAGAATCAGCAGTGCTAAGATGATTTTCATCGAAGTAATACTCATATTATTGATATTAATTTTGATGACACCAAAAATATTCCGGAAGTCGGTTAAGGGTTTCAAGGCGCTGTAAAAGATTGTAAATGAAGTGTAAATCGTACATAGATATCCTCATTTGATCGTTAAGTTTGCATGATACATTCGATTATGGGTACTTTCCTCCTGGTGACTTTTCTCTCCTTGTCTCTGGTTAGTAATGCCAGTGATTCCGACGAATCAACAGAACAATTTCTCAAGGAGCGGATTAATCTGGCCCTGAGGAATGCTACTGATAAAATGTTGGACATCGCGGGTGATTCGGTCAGTGCGATTTATCCGGTTCAGCATAATGCCCCTGGAAAATATAGCATCCGGATTGATAAAAACTTCAATTACGATACCTTGCCCACCATCCTCCAGGAAACCTTTATGGTACACGGAATTACCAGCGACTATCTGGTGTCCGTGGAAGATTGTACCTCTGGCGAAATTGTCCTGGGCTACAGACAGCAGGATCTAGCCACAACCATACCGTGTGTAGGAAGAGATCTTCCCAACCGCTGTCTGGTCTTAAATGTCATGTTTCCGGATACCAAGTTGGGTTCTGAAAATACTTCCCTGTGGTATTTGCTTGCTTTGGCTGGTAGTTTTCTCATTGGTTTTATAGTATATCAAAAGACGAAAATCAATGGGTCGGAAGACCTGCCTTTGCCAGAAGAGAAACATGATTTGAGCTTCGGCCACACCCGTTACGACGCGCTCAACCAACGATTGACGGTCCTGGGTGAGGAGAAGTCTCTGACATTTAGAGAATCCAAGCTCTTAAAATACTTTCTGGAGCACAAGAATCAATTATTGGAACGCGATCAGATTTTGTCAGCTGTTTGGGAGGATGAAGGGATTATGGTGGGCAGAAGTCTGGATGTTTTTGTGTCCCGTCTCCGCAAGCTCTTAAAGGCTGATCCTTCGGTAAAAATTTCCAATGTCCACGGAGTCGGTTACCGCTTTGAAGTCGCGGAATGAGCTGACAAAAAAAAGGCTGACAAAATTGCCAGCCTTTCTATGAATGTTTTACTCTTTTGATTTATCCACCTAATGCAGCAGCTCCACCAACGATTTCGGAAATTTCCGAGGTAATCGCTTCTTGTCTGGCTTTGTTGTAGGTGATGCGTAGATCCCGAAGGATTTCATCTGCGTTTTCCGTAGCCTTGTCCATGGCTGTCATTCGCGCACCATGTTCAGATGCATGGGTGTCAAGCAAATAGCGATAAAACTGAGTTTGCAATATACTGGGGATTAATTCCTTTAGCAATTTCTCC
>JAGQWV010000949.1 GCA_020437045.1 Saprospiraceae bacterium
AACTTCCCGCGCCTCCTGGAAACTTTCGCCACCGACTTCCGTAACCGAATAGGCAAGGGCTTTTTCATCACGCTCAATACCGAGTGCGGTGACTACCACTTCGTCCAGAGACACTCCGGGTGATAGTTGCACATTGATCTCCGATTGATCTGCAACCGTGACCTCTGAAGTAGAGAATCCGGTGTAGCTAAATTCCAGTATTGCTCCCGACTGAACAGTCAATTCATAGGTTCCATCAAAATCGGTAACCGTACCGTTTGTTGTCCCCCTTTCCAGTATGGTCACACCAATCATAGGTTGACCATCTTCAGAATTTGTTACTATTCCCCGTATCTGCTGCTGTGCCATGGCATAGGCACAAGTAGCCACGAAGAACAGAAAGAGTAAAATTCGTTTCATTAGACAGTAGATTATTTAATTAAATTGGTTTCCTTAATTCTAAATCGGTTTAGTCGTAGCGGAGGTTGACATAAAAACCCACTGCAACTATTCCTTCCTTCCTTATCCCTTTGAAACAAGATAACCAACTATGTAGGAATAGATTTGCCTAATCTAATTCTACATAATGACTGATTTCAAATACATCCTTCCTCAAAACAAGCAAATGCTAAAAACCCACTGAAAATAGGCAAAATATCTACCACTACAAGAATTCTTATTTAATATTTATCAAAATACTACAATATGATTTTAACTGATACCACTTATCCGAATTATATAAATGTCGTTAATGGCTAACGCCATATATCATTCTGCTCGGACAATATATTCAACCCAAATGACGAGCTGACAAGATAGAGGGTGACTGAAATATGATTCTCAACTGAGTTAACTAAGAGAATCATGAATTCCAGATCAGACCCTTCGTTTTATAGTAAGATGCAAAAAAAATACCCCCTGATAAAAACCAGGAGGTATTTTGATATTTCTAATCTTCTTAAAGATCTGTTCTATTCGGTTCCACCATCCCACCAAACGCGAGAGGTGTAATTATCGAAGTTACCTTGATTGAAATTAGGGTTAGAGGCAACTTCTCCAGCTGGATATCGCAGTCTTCTCGGAATCTGGCCACCAGTCTCGTTAGATTCATTTGAAGTAAATGGCACTAGGACTGGATAACCGGTCCTACGCCAATCGCTCCATGCTTCCCACCAGTTGAGGAATTTACTCACCCACATTTGTTCACCGATCATCTCCAGAGCATTTCTCGATCCATAGGGATAAGTCGCCAAATATTGAGCAACTTGATCATCGGTAACCACCAGTGACTCATCATAAGGAGTATACATCTGCATGGCTGCTTTCACACCGGCTTCATAATGCTCCTGAGCCGTACCAGGTACTGATCCGATACCTCTTTCAATAGCCTCTGCCATCAGAAACTCTACTTCAGCGTAGTTCATGATCATGTAGGGATCATCATCATCGAGCATTTTGGTATTGATTCTTGAATAGGTATTATCCATAATCACATCCATGCCAAACATACCATCAATATCGGACTTGGAGAATCCAGGAGGTACTCCTACCTGATCCAAAGGATTGTCATTCAATATTGTGATATCAGTAGGAGTCCAGTTGTAGATTCCACCACTTAAGATCATCAAACGAGGGTCGTCATCATCAACAGTACTAGGATCCGTTCCTTTCAGGAAGTTAACTAAAGTCTGGCTCAAGTGATTTGGATTTCCTCCATCTCCGGGATAAAACGCCCGGGAGATACCATTTTGGTCTTGCCATTCACTTGGACCCACATCCATCGGGATCCATACATTATCATCATTACTCTGAAATACACCATTCGAAACCGCTTTACTTACATAAGTAGCGGCTGTTCCGGCATCAACATTGGACATCCGCATGGCCATCCGGAGCATAATGCTGCTACCGAATCGCTTCCATTGATCAATATTACCCTGATAAATCATATCTGCCGATGCAAATCCTTCGTCAGCATTCGAAGCACTCATGGCACTTATAGACTCATCCAATTCTCTCAGAAGATCCGGATAAATGAATGATTGCTTGTCATAAGTTGGAAAGAATAATCCTTCAATTCCCTGATTAGCTTCCGTATAAGGCACAGATCCATAAAAATCCGTCACTCTTGCCAAGCTCCATGCGCGTAAAATCCGAGCTGCATTGCGCATATTCACTTTGTTACCTGCATCATAACCATCGGGGCCAGTCTGCTTAAGGATTTCAGCCACATGCTTCAGCTGATCCTGATAAGTAAATTCGAAAGGTGCTGCCGAAGTTTCCGCATTATGCGTATAGTAATTTCCATTGGAGGAAATTCCACCTACTGTTGTCATCTGCTGGATCGCTCCGGCACATAGACCAATGTTGGTTCGCCAGTCAATATATCGATTGTCACCAGTAGAACCATTCGATGCAATACCCAATTCTGCGGCTGAGAAAAGATAATTCAAATCAATCTCAGTCACCGCCTGGGGGTTGATATTAAGATCATGCAATTCATCAGTGTCGCAACCTGGTAACAGTAGCAAACCGACGGACATGCAGAGAATTAAATTATATATATTATGAAATTTCATTAG
>JAGQWV010000950.1 GCA_020437045.1 Saprospiraceae bacterium
CCTTGATGGAAGTTGTTATGAAACATATTCCTGCAGTACTTGCCATGTGCCCGAAGCTGGATTTTTACCAGGACGGGTTCAGGGAATAGCCGATGGTGGGTATGGATTCGGTATTCATGGAAGTACGCGTTTTTTACTGGATAACTATAACGAATCTGACCTGGATGCCCAAGGGGTAAGACCCCTCACTACCATGAATGTTGCGTACATGACCAATACACTTTGGAGTGGTCTTTTCGGTGCTCATCATGTCAATGAAGGGACCGAAGATGTATGGGTAGGTACTTTGCAAGAAGTAAATCATTTGGGATTTATTGGGTTGGAGAGCCAAAATATCGAGGGTGTGCGATTACATCGTTTGGCTGTTAATGAACATGTCTTAAACGACCTGGGGTATAAAAAATATTTTGATGCAGCATTCCCTGACATCGATGAGTCAGAACGTTACACAGACAAAACAATTAGTTTTGCCCTGGGGGCTTACTTACGTACCATTTTAACAACAAAAGCTCCCTTTCAGAAATACTTGAAGGGTGATCGCGAAGCATTGACCGACGAGCAAAAGAAAGGAGCCCTTCTATTTTTTGGAAAAGCACGGTGCTATAAATGCCACAATAGCCCGGCATTGAGTTCAATGAACTTTCATGCTTTGGGGACAAGTGATCTATATTTGCATGGTGGCGTAAATACAAGCATAGATGATGTTCGTAATTTAGGCCGGGCCATGTTTACCCTTGATCCCAAGGATAACTATAAATTTAAAGTGCCTCAACTATATAACCTAAAAAGCTATAAGTCCTTTTTTCACGGGAGCAGTAAGAATAGCTTAGAAGAGGTAGTGGACTTTAAGATCGCAGCTCAAACAGAAAATGAACGAGTTGCTCAGAATGATTTATCCCCACTTTTCAAGCCATTAGATTTGACTCCAGATGAACGTCAGTCCTTGTTAGATTTCTTGCAGAATGCACTTTATGATCCGGAAATAGAGCGTTATGTCCCCTCACAGGTGATATCAGGACATTGTTTTCCAAATAATGATCAACAGTCGAAGACCGATACTGGGTGCCAATAAATGGCTGATCAGTATTTAGTATGATTGACATTAGAAATCTGACTGTTCTACTGTTCATACTTGTAAGTTGACGCGTTCTACAAAGTTTTTCACGCGTTGCACATATGGATATGATTAATGTAGAAACATCTAAACCAGGAATCATGATCGTAATGATAATGATCTGTCCATCAAAATAGATATCATTTTATCTTTAGCTGCAGATTAAAAGATGTTGTTCTCATGGATTTAGCTCGTAAGTCTTTGATTAGTATTTTCTTGTTGATTTTGGCCTTTAACTTAGATGCTCAACATTCCTTTTCTATAGGGTTAATTGCAGATTGCCAATATTGTAGCGATCCCGGTCCCGGAGTTCGAAAATATGCTCTTTCCACATCAAAATTATCTGCATGTGTGAAGCACTTTAATCAGGAAAACCTTAAGTATGTTATTCATCTTGGGGATTTCATTGATCGGGACTTTGAGAGCTTTGCCGTGATTAAGCCCATTTATGATTCGTTAAGTGCTCCTTCTTATCATGTATTGGGCAATCATGATTTCTCAGTCACTGACTCGTTGAAATTGAAAATTCCACAGATTATGGGGCTGCCATCCAAATACTATTCATTCGATATGGTGGGGTGGAGATTTATCGTATTGGATGGCAATGATATCAGTTTTCACGCCTATGCGGAAAACTCAAAAGGTTACCGCCGTGCAGTCCGTTATTACAAGAGGCATGCATTAACCTCTCCCAAATGGAACGGTGCAATGGGGGAGGAGCAGATGCAATGGTTAGATCAACAACTGGCGGATGCGGACACAGCGGATCTTCAGGTGATTTTATATTGTCATTTTCCCGTTTCTCCCGAAAATGTACATAATCTATGGAATGCCAACGAGGTATTGCAATTGATTAAACCCCATAAATCATTAAAAGCATTTATCAACGGACACAATCATGCCGGAAATTATGCATGTGTAGATGGGATTCACTTTCTTACTTTAAAAGGTATGGTTGATACTACAGAGACAGCTTATGCCATTCTGGATATTGAGAAAGATATGATCGTGGTTAGAGGATTTGGCAGGGAAGAGAATCGAGTGCTGAA
>JAGQWV010000951.1 GCA_020437045.1 Saprospiraceae bacterium
CCCGGATATTGGAGATCCTGCAGGAGGATAGTCGCAAGACTATAAGGGAGATCTCTCAGGAATTAAACTTGACTACGACTCCTGTTTTTGAGCGGATTAAAAAATTGGAAAAGGCTGGCATCATCAAGCAATATGTGGCATTGCTTGACACCAGGAAATTAGGTCGGAAACTACATGCCTTTATTGATATTTCGATCAAGGATCATTCGAAAGCAGCCATTGATTCTTTTGTAGAGGAAATCATCAGCCACCCGGAAGTACAAGCCTGTTATCACATCACCGGCGTTTCCGATTTTCTACTAAAAATAATACTTGAAGATGTTGAGCAATACAACGAATTTGTATTAAACAAGCTTTCTACTGTACCCAATATTGGAAAAGTGGAAACCCGTTTTTCCCTTTCGACTAGGAAAGACACACATATGATTAGGATCTGAAAATAAGAGTAAAAAGGGGAGCTCATAGCTCTCCTTTTTCATGTTTGTGTTTCTGTATTAGAAAGCTATTTCCTGACCTGAGGCATAAATAAGAAGCCTACATAATTAGAAGAACTGAACATCTAACTGCGTCCATCCAGCATGGTCAATTCCTTAATGTGAGTATACCCCCATGGTGCCCTTTGAGATCGGGACAACATGGCATTTGCTTCATCATCCCCTCTAAAACGCTCATTGGCCGGATCCCAGAATAATTTGCGATCGAGCTTCATGGCAATTTGGCTGACCAGACATACACTACAAGCACGATGTCCAACCTCAGCAGGACTGATAGGTTGCTTTCGGGACTGAATACAGTCAAGCCAATTCCCATGTTGCTCATCACTAACATACAGATGCGTTTCATCTGGACCTATCTTGGATGTCAATATAGCTGGATCACTGGCATCGAGGGCTTTAGCACTTTCTGCCTGACTGCTTGGATCACTCGCAGTAGCCTGATAATTGCCCCGGCTGACAAAAATCCAACCATCAGTACCTTCGTAGCGAATTCCATTGGTATATCCACCGCTGATAAACATCATGATATCATCATCATATCGAGCTTTTACCATAAAATCCCCATGCACATTCCAGAGCCCGGATCGAGGAAATTCAGCCACCGCTTCTATCTCTTCCGGTCCGGTGTATTCGGTATTCATTCCCCAGTGAGCCGAGTCAATATGATGTTGACCCCATCCGGTGATCATACCTGCACCAAATTGCTCACATCTCAGCCACCCTGGCCGGTCGTAACCACTCTGAGGATGCACTCTGATTTCGGAATAGTACGCTTCCGGAGTAGAGCCGAGCCACATATTGTAATCCAGGTTTTCCGGCACAGGCATTTCTGGTGCATCGGGACCAGCCGGATCACCAGGAAGACCAATGCGAACCGTCTGTAAACGACCTATTCGGCCATTTCTTACCAATTCGGCAGCAATACGAAATTGCGGACTAGATCGTTGCTGGGTGCCCATCTGCAAAACAGTTCCTTTCAACCTTACGACATCAGCCAGTGCTCTACCTTCGGTAATGGTCAGCGAAGTTGGTTTTTGCAAGTAAATATCTTTACCCGCCAGGGCTGCTTCAATCGCTGGTTGAGCATGCCAATGATCGGGAGTACTAATAATCACTGCATCAATGTCCTTATCGAGCAGCATTTCCCGGTAGTCCTGATATACTTTGACATCCACATATTGATCACTCTTCATTTTCTCCCGGTAATATTTTTCAACAAGCTCCTTTCCTTCATTGGCCCTTTTGATATCCACATCCGCTACCGATACGATTCGGGCCACATCATGTTGCATAGTGCCGGGAAGGTCATGCCCTCGGGCAATTCGGCCACAGCCAATCTGACCGATGTTAATTTTATTACTGGGAGCGTTTTTACCAAACACGGATGCAGGCACAATGGTAGGCACAGCCATCATACCGGACGCAGTTACTGCAATTTTTTTAAGGTAGTCCCTTCTTTTCATAATTCCTGTTTAAAAATGACAATAGATATAAATTAGATGATTTCCTCCTTAACCCCGACAAATCTTCACTTCATAATAAAATTAACAAAATCTATCCGACCCTCAAGAGCTTCCATACCTAGTGCAAGCATTTCCACAATAACTAATACTA
>JAGQWV010000952.1 GCA_020437045.1 Saprospiraceae bacterium
TCTACCAGGAAAGATATATGGGTTTACCACAGGAAAATCTTGAGGATTTTATCGAAGGATCTCCGGCTAGTCACGCAGCCGGACTAGAGGGTAATCTTCTATATATACACGGAACTGGTGATGACAATGTACACTATCAAAATGCCGAAGTATTAATCAATGCTTTGATTGAAAATAACAAACAATTTGAGTTAATGATTTATCCCAACCGGACGCACGGAATCTATGAAGGCAGAAATACACGAAAGCATTTATATACCACTATGACCAATTACCTCTTCACCCATATGCCGGTTGACTGAAAGTGAATGATACTTTAATCGTAGTTTAGGAAAGACAATTTTACAAAGTTCTTCTTTCACAATAGTATCATAACCCCTCTGGTATTTATATAAATATGTCATGATTTTACTATTGCTACTGGATCGTATACAGATTTAAGCTTAGCAGAAAGAATTCCTTTATAGATCACCTTTGCAAGTCAGTATTTTATTCAGATAAGCCATCAAAACTTTCTTGTCAACCCTGTGGTCTCCATCAAAATTATGAGTCTTCAGAGTTAACGACTGATTTTGGAGAAATAGTTTTTCCTGATCTAGTGATTCGGTTGTAACATATTGATCTTGCGTGCCGTAAATTAAATGGAGATCCCCCTGTTGGAAATAAGTCTGTAGATTTCTATAATCAATATCTCTTGGAAATGAACCAGCCCATAATATTATATGAGAAAAGCGTGGTTGAAAATGCGCTAAATAACGAAGTATGGTGGCACATCCCTGTGAGAAACCAAAAAAAACAAATTGAGTTTTGCTATGGTATGCATTTGAATAAATATTAAAAAGAGTGTCTAAGTAATGTACATAATCTTCAATCTCCATGAGCCGATCACGACTAGTCATCCATGAAGCTACCGGGATACCTCCCACTCCCGGCCAATAGAATTTCGACAATCCTTCCGGAGCAATAATAAAATGTTCATTACTATTTAGTCCATCAAATTTCCTAATAAACTTATCAGCTGTTTGCCCGTAACCATGACAAGCCAACCAAACAAACTTGGTATCCCTGCCTATTTCACCCAACGTAAAATAATGGGCGGTTCGCTCAACTTTAAGCGAATGTTTTTCTGAATTCAAAATTATTCTTCACTTTTTAGACCCGGAAGGTTAGCAAATTTTTCGCAGAATCGCTGACGATAGCGATAGGGGTATACCTCCACAATTTCATGTCTTCTCAATCGCTCTTGCATATCACGCCAGAATTTCACATGATAAAGGTCACCATGCAACCGATGAAAAATATCCCGTAACGTAGGATTTCCGATTAAAAACCGTGGAAATTCTTCCGGAAAAATATCGTTGGGTCCCACATGAAAATAGGGTGTTGCCGACATCTCCTCATAATCATCTCTGGCTTCCGGAATCACCCGAAAATTAAAATCTGTTAAAAAGCCGATTTCATCATAGTCATAAAATACTACACGCTTTAGGCGGGTTACTCCAAAGTTTTTAAGCAACATATCTCCAGGGAAAATATTTACAGCTGCCATCTCCTTAATTGCGTAACCATATCCATCAATTACATCCTCTGCATCTTCCGGATTGGCTGATTCCAGGTAAATATTTAAAGGAGTCATCTTCTTTTCCACATAGAGATGTCTGATCTCTACGGTTGAAGCTGTCAGTTTGATCTTCGATGGTGCATCTTTCACCAATTGATCCAACAATTCTTCGGAAAATCGACTGCGATCGAAAACGAGATTTTCGAACATATGGGTATCCGTCATCCTGCCTGCCCGATCGTGAAGATTGACGAGCTCATATCGATATTTGACCTCATCTTCAGTGACCTTTTTAGGAGGAGCAAAATGATCTTTAATCACTTTAAATACCATGTTGTAGGATGGAAGCATAAAAACATGCATGACCATGCCCTTGATACCTGGTGCTTCTACAAATTTGTCATTAGATTTTGCCAGATGTCGCAAAAAATCCCGGTAAAAGACCGTCTTGCCATGCTTCTCAAAACCAATGGAATTATATAACTCACCCAGACTTTTTGTAGGAAGGAAAGATGCCAGAAAGTCAACCATCTCGCTGGCAATGTCTACATCCACCAAAAAATAAGACCGATTGTAGCTAAAAAGCGAACTAACATCCCGGTCTTCCGTAAGCAAAGCATCGACAAAGAGACCATTATCACGATTGAGAAGTGGTAAAACGAAAGGAATACGGTCCCTTTCTCCCCAGAGTCTTCCCACGATATATGCCCCTTTATTCCTAAAAAAGACCGATTTGATAGTTTCGATCCGATAATTATCGATCGGGAGATGTCGATGGTTTATGACTTCGCGGAAAGCTAGTTCAAGATATTCAAGGTCCCTGTCAAAGTCCTCCCAGGGAATATCAAACCGATAGCGTCGCAATATGGAGCGAAAGGTATAACGCAAATCCCTGTCAATACTAAAGGAATGATAAATTGGATCGGTCGACTTGAACTCACGGTAGGTGGCAGTCGCATGAACAAACATATTTTCTACATCCGCACTAAGACCTTTGTGACTATGACGATACACAGAGTTGTAAAATGTCTCGGCTATATTACGGGTATTAAAGTTCTTAACTTCATAGGTGAAATTCTCCTTCGTATATCTCCAGATTTGATTATAATTCTGCCGATCGCCCAATAGTGACAGGACTTGCTCTGTCGTTTTGCCAACTACCTCCCTATAGAGAGAGATACGCTCCCGGGCATCCGACTGGATGCCAGCCCAATCATAATTTTCAAAACGAATCTGAGCGCGCTTGGTTATGCCCCGAAATGTGTGAAAATAATTATAATAGGCTCCCAAAATCAAATGTGAGGCTTCGTACGGAAGCAGTTTGTCAAACATGTTTGGCACAGCAAATCAATTTCTGTCGTTCAATAAATTAATTAACATTTTCTCGCGCATCATATGTCCGGACAGCTTCGTTTGACATATTGATAACGGAAAAAGCGCTAATATTACAGCCATAAAATTAAGATTTAGTCACACATGAAGTTTCTATCCACAGGTATCTTTATTGGTTTTTCGCTTTTGTTGGTCATCTCAGGATGTAAGAAAGATGATGAAGGATTGACGCCACAGGAACAATTTGATGAAGACATCATGATTATTGAAGATTATCTGCAGGATCACAATCTGGTTGCCGAGAAAACGGCATCCGGACTGCACTATATCATTACCGAGGAGGGTACAGGTGAATATCCACCT
>JAGQWV010000953.1 GCA_020437045.1 Saprospiraceae bacterium
CCGGAGGAATAGTTTTCAATGATGTTTTTGACGTGGACCTGGATCGTGTCGAACGTCCCGAACGCATCCTTCCCAGCGGTTTGATATCCATTCGAGGTGCATCCATTTTCGGCGCTTCACTGTTGTTATGGGGTATCCTGACCGCATTTTTAGCCTCTCCCCGTAGTGGGTTAATCGCCATTTTGATTAGTGTCTGTGCGTTGCTCTATGATAAATATGGTAAACATCATGCCGTGCTTGGACCCTTAAATATGGGTGTCTGCCGGGGATTGAATTTATTACTGGGAATGAGTATTGTACCATTTGAAGATCTGGGAGGTTTAATCTTGATCACCATCTTACCTGTCATATTTATAGCCGCAGTTACCTTAACCAGCCGGGGAGAAGTTCGTGGGCATAACCAGGTTTCGGTCTTCTTTGCTTTATGTTTGGATATAGCGATTGCCAGCACCTTAATTTATCTCGGCTTTCAGAATATTCTGGACCTAAACGTTATCATCCCTTTTGTAGCTTTGTGGCTCTTTATGAATTTAAATGCAAAAATTCGGGCAATCATTAATAATGCACCGAAACAAGTGATGTTGGCAGTAAAAACCGGAGTCATTTCCCTTATTCCCTTAAATGCCAGTTATGTGGCTGGTTTTGGCCACTGGCTCTTTGCATTGCTGGTACTTTTGTTGCTACCATTAGCCATCTTGTTGTCCAGAAAATTTTCCGTTACGTAAGCTATGGTCATTAAACAACAATTTTCAATTAATTATCGGTACGATATAATTTTTACCCGCGATGTGTTTTCCCTGGATAATCCCTGCCTGTTGCAGCAATTGACCCGGCAACCGGCTAGCACCCAACCAACCAAGGTTGTCGTAGTCATCGATAGTGGCTTGCTTCAGGTACATCCTGCATTATATGAGCAAGTAGCTACTTACTTTGATGGGCAACCAGGTGTGGATTTATTGGAGGCTCCTCTGGTGGTGCAAGGTGGAGAACAAACGAAGAATGATACCCGGGAGTTGATCCGGGTCCTTGAATTAGTCGACCGGGCAAAAGTTGACCGTCATGCTTATGTGATCGGTATCGGCGGTGGTTCGGTCCTAGATATGGTGGGATTTGCGGCGGCCATTGCCCATCGTGGTATCCGTCATATTCGTATTCCTACGACCACTTTGTCGCAGAATGACTCGGGCGTGGGTGTGAAAAATGGTATCAATTATTTTGGTAAGAAAAACTTTCTGGGCGCCTTTGTACCCCCTTATGCCGTGATCAATGATTTATTGCTTTTACAAACGCTGGATGACCGGGATTGGCGCTCAGGTGCCGCAGAAGCCGTAAAAGTAGCCTTGATCAGGGATGCTGATTTTTTTGACTGGATCGACAAAAATGCCAACGCGATTGAAAGAAGAGATTTGGAAAGTATGGAGAAGCTGGTCGTCCGTTGTGCTGAACTGCATTCTGAGCACATTGGTGGTAGTGATGATCCGTTTTAAATGGGTTCTTCCCGGCCACTCGATTTTGGACATTGGTCTGCCCACAAAATAGAACAACTTACCAATTTTGAACTCAGACATGGTGAAGCGGTCGCTATCGGAATTGCACTGGATATAAGCTATGCTGTAGAAGCAGATTTTCTCGACCTCAACACTGGTGATCGGATTCTTGACGTGTTACGTGCACTGGGTTTTGACCTTGTGCATCCTGTCTTATTTTCCGAGGACAAAACAGCTCTAAATCCGGAATTATTGAGAGGATTGGAAGAATTTAGAGAACATCTTGGAGGCGTACTAACCATACCGATGATATCGGCTATTGGTAGCAAATTTGATGTCCACGAAATGAATCCGAAATGGATTGAAAGAGCAGCACTTTCCTTGCTCAGAAAACAAGAATCTTATGCGCATTGATCATCATCAGGCTCATCTGTCCTATTGTAGCAACATTCATCCCGGCGAGTCCTGGGAGGAGACCTTTGCTAACTTGCGCAACTATACAACGCAGGTTCGTGATCGATTAGGTAAAACTTATTTTGGTATCGGACTCCGAATATCGAATGCTGCTTCGCTAGAGTTGATCCAGCCGGAAAACCTTGCCACCTTTAAGCAGTGGCTTGCAGATAACCAAATGTATGTTTTTACCGTAAATGGGTTTCCATATGGCGGCTTTCATCACCAGGTAGTCAAGGATCAGGTGCACTTCCCCGACTGGACCACCTCCGAGCGCCTGGAATATACACTCCGGCTTTTTAATATTCTTAAGGTGCTGTTGCCAGAGGGTTTGGATGGTGGCGTCTCAACCTCTCCGCTTTCGTATCGGTTTTGGCATGCTACTCCGTCAGATCTTGATCGGGCAAAGGAAGTTGCATGCAAACAATTGGTGGACGTGGCCATACATCTTCATAGCATTAAAAGTGAATCAGGTAAATCTTTGCATCTCGACATCGAACCGGAGCCCGATGGCATTATTGAAACATCGGCCGAGTTGATCGATTTTTATAAAGACTATCTATTAAAGATGGGAGTTGAAATTCTTCAGTCGGCACTTGATTGTAGACAGTCGGAGGCTGAAGAAATCATTTTCGAACATCTTCAGCTGTGTTATGACGTATGCCACTTTGCCGTTGGATTTGAAGATCCTGCTAAAGCATTACATGACATTCTGAAGTCGGGGATCCGGATCGGCCGCATTCAAATCAGCGCTGCTCTTAGTTCCGGAGCGGAGATATCTCTGGAAAGTCAAAAGCAGATTCGTGAGGAGTTAGGTCAGTTTGATGAGCCGGTGTACCTGCATCAGGCAGTGATTCGAGATGCCGAAGGAACTCTAAGTCGGTATCCGGACCTGCGACCGGCGTTGGACACCTGGCAGGAACACGATAAGTCAGAATTGCGAACGCACTATCATGTACCGATTTTTACAGAGAAATATGGAGCACTTATTCCTACACAAAAGGATATTGTGGAGGTGCTGAAGGTTTGGAAGGAGCAGAATTTCACCAATCATCTGGAAGTTGAAACGTATACCTGGGATGTGTTACCCCTGACGATGCGTACCGATATCGTCCAATCAGTAGCCCGTGAACTTTCCTGGGTTATCGACACACTGGCAAAATGAAGAAACTTGCACTCATAAATATTGTTGGGCTTTCCGAAAAACATATCGGAACCTACATGCCCTTCATTTCTTCCTGGGCCGGTACGCGCAATCGTGCCTTGATAAATCCTGTGCTCCCCGCGGTCACTTGCTCGGTTCAAACCACTTATTTAACTGGAGTAATGCCTAATCAGCACGGAATCGTAGCTAATGGATGGTATTTCCGGGATGAATGTGAGGTTAAACTCTGGAGACAATCCAATCACCTGGTGTTGTCACCCAGTATTTGGGATCAGGCCAGGAAACAAGATCCTGACTTTAAAGCTGCCAATATGTTTTGGTGGTACAATATGTATTC
>JAGQWV010000954.1 GCA_020437045.1 Saprospiraceae bacterium
TGGGGCTTGACCTCAAGGGAGGGATGAGCGTAGTTCTACAAGTGGATTTGAAAGATTTTCTCGTGACGCTTTCCAATGACAGCAAGGATCCCACTTTTTTAGAGGCTATTGCGATTACGGATAAAGAGATGACTACCGCGCAGACGGACTATGTTACTCTTTTTGGCGAAGAGTTCGAAAAATTGGCCGGGGATAAGAAGCTGTCCAGCATTTTTTCAAGAAGTGCTACTCTTAGAGACCAGATTAATTTTGAAACCAGCAATGCTGAAGTCATCTCTATTTTGAGGACGGCTGCTAATGAGACGGTCGATCTCACTTATAAGCGATTGAAAGATCGTATCGATAAATTAGGAGTAGTTCAACCTAATGTTTCACTGGATGCTGCCAGAGACCTTATTCTGGTAGAGTTGCCGGGAATTGACAACCCTGAGCGGGCTCGGGCATTTTTACAAAGTGCGGCTAAACTTGAATTTTGGGATGTTTACCGGGTGTCGGATCCGGGGCTGCTGAATGGCTTTGTTGAGGCTGATAGCCGGTTGAAGAGAATGGAGTCCGGTGATACCACTAACCTCGATTCATCTACAGTCGCACAGGTGAGACTAGATTCCATTTGGCAACCAGAAGTAGACTCGTTAGGAAATCTTACGGGAGATTCGACTCTCACAGTATCTGAGGTTCCCATTCAAAATGATCCTTTTAGTGATCGTGGACCAATGCTTAGCCTACTCGATCTTAATGTGGCCACCTCTGCTGGACAAACTGGATTTCCACTGGCGGTCATGGGAGTTGCCGACGAAAATAAGATGAAGCAAATTTCGGCTTATCTGGATATGCCGGAAATTAAGAGATTGTTTCCTCAGGATGTATTTTTCCGCTGGAGTCAGAAACCTTACAAAAACTACCAAACCGGAGAATCTACCGGCCGCTACCAATTATATGCGATCCGAAAGAAGAGAGGTACGGATAAGGCACCACTAAGTGGAGATCATGTGATTAGAGCGACATCTCAGCCCGATCCGGTATCACAGGAAGTGGCTGTGACGTTGAGTCTAGATAATCAGGGAGCAAGAATTTGGGGAGATATGACCACGAAAGCGGCTCAGGACCAAAATCGGGAGATCGCTATCCTACTGGATGATGAGGTAGTTAGCGCACCTTCGGTCAACGAACCAATCACGGGTGGAGATTCTCGAATTACGGGAGATTTTACGATCCAGGAAGGTCAGGATCTGGCAAGTATCCTGCAGATCGGTAAATTACCTGCAACACCAAGAATTATTTCCGATGCTGTTGTGGGGCCATCTTTGGGGCAGGATAATATCAATCGATCCCTGATGTCATTGATCATTGGATTTGGATTAGTGATCGTCTTCATGTTATTTTATTATGGTGGTGCAGGTGTTGTTTCCGTTATTGCCCTCTTTGCCAACCTATTTTTCATTTTTGGTGCCTTGGCATCTTATGGTACCGTATTGACATTGCCTGGTTTTGCGGGTATCATTCTGACGATAGGGATGGCTGTTGATGCTAACGTGATCATCTTTGAGCGTATACGGGAGGAATTGCGGGAAGGAAAATCACTGCTTGTCTCGATTGCCGATGGATTTAGCAATAGTTACAGCGCGATTATTGATGCGAACGTTACCACTATTCTGGTAGCGCTCGTGCTATCTTATTTTGGTATTGGTCCAATTAAGGGTTTCGCTGTGGTCTTGATCATCGGTGTTCTGTTTTCATTATTTACGGCAGTACTTTTATCCAGGTTAGTTATAGACTGGTGGACTTCGAAAGGAAGACCAATAACTTTCTGGACTGGACCTAGTGCCAATTTGTTTTCTAACCTGAATATTGACTGGTTAGGTAAGCGTAAAATGGCTTATATGGTATCAGGTGGTATTATATTGGCTGGATTAATTTCCTTTGCCACCCGTGGTTTTGACCTGGGCGTAGATTTTAAAGGTGGGCATGCGTATACCATTCAGTTTGATCCCGGTACTAAAGTTACAGCAGGAGATCTGAGAACTCAGTTGGAGGGAGTCTTTGGATCGCAGCCTGTGGTAAAGTCGGTCGATACAGAAAACACTTATAACGTTGTAACTGAATATATGATCGACAGTGATGCTGAAGATGCAGACGATCAGGTGTTACAAAAGCTGTATGAGGGCGTCAATGCGATGGCTGGTGGAAATATAAATTTCGATCAGTTTAAAGATTCGGAAGGTGAGGGTACCCATGTAATTAGTTCAAGTAAGGTAGGCCCAACCATTGCAGAAGATATAAAAGAGAGCTCGGTATATGCGGCCATCTTCGCGCTGCTTTGTATTTTCTTATATATTTTTATCCGTTTCAGTAAATGGCAATACAGTGCCGGTGCAGTAGCCGCTTTGTTTCACGATTCTCTAATCGTGCTTAGTGTTTTTTCTATACTGCATGGAATTGTGCCATGGACGATGGAAATAGACCAGAACTTTATTGCTGCTCTGCTTACGGTGATTGGATATTCAATCAACGATACAGTGATTATCTTTGACAGGA
>JAGQWV010000955.1 GCA_020437045.1 Saprospiraceae bacterium
GGGAAAAATCCAAACCGGTCATCCGTAGGAAACCGGGAAGTACCATCATAACGGCCATTAGCCTCAAATAAATATTTGTCTTTAAAAATATAGTTGAATCGATAAAAAACACCTCGCAAGGCCACATGCTCCTTACCTCCAAAAGTTTGCTGTGCACCAGTGGTGGCATTGAGATCCGGTACTAATGGGGTGATCAATGAATTGGCCTGAGCCCGGGCAAAAGTAAATCTACCCCATTCCTGATTAAAGCCCACCATACCTTTAATGAAGTGGTTCGTGAATTTATCTAAAGTATATTCTGCGTAGGTATTAAATACATAGTATTGATTATAGCGATTGATGTTATTGATCCAATCGTTTCCACTGAAACCATTTCCCGTAATTACTCCATTCTGGATATCCTGACTTTCGATGGCCTCGATTTTACTGGCAACGTCTTGATACGCTTCATTAAACGTATTGTATGAAATATCACCCTTAATCAGCAATCCTTTGAGTGGAGTAAGCGAAACCCCTTGTGTCAGCCAAAGATCATTTTTGACAAACGTTTCGCGACCTCCCTGTTGGAGATAGGGGAAGAAATTAAGCGTGCCAAAATATTGACCGATGTATGGAGCAAACTCTTCATGATCTCCCGGAGTCAGGTAATAATCAAGGTCGGGAAATTGTATCGGAAGAATAGGACTAACCCGGGCAACCGTATTAATATTAACATCCCAATTGTAGAAGTGTGGCTTGTCGGATACCTGGGAGTTGAAAACAACTTTTTCTTCCAATTTCAACCATTTGCTAACTTGAAAATCGGCTTTCATCAATCCATTGTACCGTTTAAAATTTTCATTGTGCGCCTTGTCTTTCAGATAGCCATCCTTATTCAACATTCCAAAAGACACATAATAATTGGCATTTTCGGTAGCACCGGAAGCACTCAGATCATACTTTTGCTGAGGAGCATAGTTTGACATTAATTGATTTTGGTAATCATTGTATCCATAGTAGCGCAGCACTCCATCGACAACCTCCCATTCAGGTCCGGTTCCCTCCGAGTATGCCTTGAAAGCATTTAGCCATTCATCGGTATATGCCGGTGTACCATTGGTTCTCATGTTAGCCAGGTTTCGGGCTAAAGCAAACTGATAAGGGTCAGTGATGGGATCCATGTTGAAGATCGGATTCGCTGCAGACAGCTCTGAAGACAACTGGATATTGACTTTACCTTGTTTCCCTTTTTTGGTTTCTACGAGAATAACTCCGAAAGCTGCTCTGGCACCGTACACCGCGGCGGCTGATGCATCTTTTAGTACGTTGACACTGAGGATGTCATTCGGATTAATCCTTTCAATATCCATAGGCACTCCATCTACCAAAATCAATGGCGATCCACCATTGATCGATTCATAACCCCTGATATTAAAATCAGCGGAACGGGTAGGGTCTCCATTTCTAATAGAGACGTTGAGGTTAGGGATTAATCCCTGCAGGCCCTGGCCAACACTGGCAATTGGTCTTCTCTCCAGTTCTTCACTGGAAATAGCAGCCACCGCACCGGTAAGGTTAGCCTTCTTCTGAGTTCCGTAGCCAATGACCACTACCTCATCGAGAGATGATACTTCCACTTCCAGGGTAAGGTCAACGACGTTTCTACCACTGACCGGGACACTGGTCGATTTGTATCCTGTGTAAGAAAAAGCAAGTACTGCGTCACCGGAAGCAACGGTGAGACTGTACGTACCATCGAAATCCGTGACTGTACCATTGGAAGTTCCTTCTTCCAAAACAGTCACTCCAATGAGTGGCTCTCCGTCATCTGATAACACTGTACCAGATACTTCGAACGCATTGGGAGCATTAGCAGCCCCGTAGCCAAGAACTGTCAGCAGTAGTAGACAGTTCATTAGCATCACCCGGCTCAGCCGGATGAAATGAATAGGTTTGCGTTTCATAGCAAGTAGTATTGTATGATTAAGAAATAAAAAAGCCAGACTTGTTATAGGTTACATAGCGATACCTAGAAATTCTGTTCTAAACGTTACTAATTATTTGGCATTACTACTAAATTCTAAAATAATCTCGATGTCACATAACTTTATCTTAAGAATTTGTTCCTCGAGAATTCTCTCTGCAAAAAAAAGATATGATAGTCAAAGAAATAACATCAAAACATAAAGTAAAAAAATCAAAAAAAGATATAGTTATCTATTTATCAACACTTTATG
>JAGQWV010000956.1 GCA_020437045.1 Saprospiraceae bacterium
ATTGAGAGCTTCTCCGGTTACTCCTTTTGTAAGGCACATTCTGCTACCTATGCTGCAGAGAGTATGCAAAGTCTCTATTTGAAAACGCACTTTCCTATCGAATTTATGGTGGCGGTGATCAATAACCGGGGAGGCTTTTATCCGATGGAAGTGTATATAAGAGAATTAGTCAGGCTGGGTGCAAGCATCGAAATGCCCTGCCTGGTACATAGCTCCTGGATGACCCGGATATCGCATGGCAAAGTATATCTTGGCTTCAGTCATATCAAGGGAGTCACACGCCAAACCGGCGAAGCGCTGCTTTCTCTGAGAAGTAGAAGTGATCATATCAGAAAACTTGATCAGGTTATAGGCCTGGTCGCTGCTGCACAACTTGATCTATTGATTGAAGCAGGAGTCTTCCGGACTCTTGAAAAAGTAAAGTCTAAACTGCTGTTTGAAAGACTCCTTCTCAGTAATGCCGCTCATGTGGGACAGCTGCAAATTTTTGCAACACCAAATTTCCGCTATCAAGCCGATGTCGACCAGACGGAGGTAATGGAGGCTCAGATTCAAATGAGATTGTTGGGCTTTACCTTATCGACTCCTTTTATACTTTTTGAATCATTGCCATATGCATCTTTGCATCTCCTCCGGAATAAGGGAACAGGAGAAAATGTAATGATCATCGGGTATTATGTGTTGGAGAAACCGGTGACTACGGATGATGGCAGACATATGTGTTTTGCCACTTGGTATGATCAGGATCTGGTGTTTTTTGATACTGTTCATTTCGCCGAAGTTCTCAGGAAATACCCCTTGAAAGGAAAAGGGGTGTATGAAATCAAGGGGACCATTGAATGGCACTATGGTTATCCACAGATCATGGTATATTTTTGTCGGCAGATAGCAGCACTTGGTGATCGAATAAAGACAGCCGACATTTTGACGTACTATGAGTACCTTAGATTGACCGAAGGATAGCAAGAGGTGACCAAAGGATAGCTAGAGCACCTCTCGAGGAGCCAGTGGTGATTTAGACTAAATGATTAATAGTTGTTCCGGAAAATATGAAAAGGAAAAAACCAACTAAAACAGGGAGGACCCCTAAAACAGAGATGGATTCTGGAGTTGCAGAGTCAAAGGCATCAGCCTTAAAATTAGATTCCGACCTTCTTATAGTTATCGCTTTGTTCATTACTTCCCTGATTGCATTTTGGTCATTATCCATAGAAGGGCGTATCTACACGCAGGGTGATAATATCAATGATGCAATTTTTTATCAGCAAGTAGACCAATACCATGATCAGACCGGTGAAATTGCCCGGTGGAATCCGTATATTTTCGGTGGAGTACCGAATATATTTAATCTGCCGAAGTCGCCTCTTACGCTCGATTACTATCTGGATCTTTTTAGTAGTTTATTGAGTTTACCTTTCGTCTTTTTTTGGATGGGAGCTGTGGGTCTGTATCTGCTGTTACGCTATCTGAAATTTAGCCGTTTGCAGTCTCTTTTTGGTAGCCTGATATTTCTCTTGTCTCCCTTCTACAAATCCCTGGTTATTAATGGTCATGGCACAAAAATCGAAGCGATCATGTATGCTCCTTGGATCTTCTGGGCATTGTTTCGATTAATGGATAAAAAGCGCTGGTTAGATGTCTTATTCCTGGCATTATTTGCCGGACTACAGATCCGTACCAGTCACTACCAGGTCGTATTTTACACGGCGATCTTATCTGTTATTTTCGTGGTTTCACACACGGTACAGGAAATTCGCAAGAGAGAGAAATATCGTTATCGGATGATATTTATGATTGGTGTGGCAGCTGTTGGAGCTGTGTTTCTTTCCGCGCGGCCATTGTATTTGGCGGCAAAATATGCCGGGGAATCTATTAGAGGCAGGGATGTGATCCGGCTGAGCGAACAAAATTCGACTGATGTTGATCATGGTGTAGATAAACGATTTGTGGAGACCTGGTCGTTTACCCCCGGAGAATTAATGACTTTATTAGTACCCAGAGCAATGGGAGGTACCTCCAGTGAATACTACGGAAGGGCTCGCTCCATCGGTTTTCGACAAGATGTGATACCTGGATACTGGGGTCATAGTCCCTATAATGGTTCATATTATTACTTAGGGGCCTTTATTTTCTTCCTGCTACTCATCCCGGTTTTGTGGATAAAAGAAAATCCTTTATTGTGGCAGTTTATAGCAGGGCTGATATTGATGATGATTTGGTCTTTGGGAACATTTGCCGGTCCCATTTATGATTTAAGTTATAGTATCGTTCCATTTTTCTCGAATTTTCGTACACCCACTACGAGTCTGGCTATGGTATATTTAATGGCAACAATTTTAGCAGTCTATGGCTTGAGTTTTTTGCCTCGATTCCGCACCGGTGACATGAAAAAATTCTGGACAATTATCGGAATAGGAGCTGGCGTGACGGCTCTTTTCTTTTTAGCCGGGAGTGGTCTTTCTTTTGCAAATGTCAGACAGAATTATCAACAAAATGTTTTGGAACTTTTGACAGAAGCGAGAAGATCAATGTTT
>JAGQWV010000957.1 GCA_020437045.1 Saprospiraceae bacterium
CCTGGCTGATTAATAAGATGTTTGCGGAATGATAAAAACAGAGGCAGAGCGAATTCAATATCCGGTATTGCTCTGGATGATCGCCATCCTGATATTGGTCGTGTCTTTCTATCGACTTGGTACCTGGGGAGTCATTGATACCAGTGAAGCTCGATATGCCGAAATTGGCAGGCAAATGTATGAATCGGGTGATTATCTACATCCGGTGTATTTAGGGATTGAGCACTATCACAAACCTCCGATGACTTATTGGATCACTGCCGCCGGATATCATCTCTTTGGGGTAAATCCTTTTGCCGCCCGTTTTTTTCTTCAGTGTGCTTTATTACTTCAACTACTCTTAAGCTACCGGATCACCGGTTTGATTTATACTTCTTCCCGGGTTTCTTTTTATGCCACCATGATCTATGCATCATTTATGATCGTTTGGGTTTCGGTGCGAAATCTCACGACTGATGCTTATCTAAATACCTTCTTACTCCTGTCTACCTGGTCTTTGTTTGCCTATCTATTCCGTCAGAAAGTCAGGTACCTCTATTTATTCGCCCTTTTCTTTGCGATGGCTTTTCTGACCAAAATCACGGCGGTGTTCGTCTTTATGGGTTCCCTATTTTTATTTATTTTCTGGAAATACCGATCTCGTATCCGGTGGTCATGGCATATGTTGGGTGCCGGTATGCTGGCGTTAATGATTTCCGGCAGTTGGTTTCTACTACTACAAATGGAAGGTAAGTCAGTACTGGAATATATGCTTTATGAGCAATCCGTCGTTCGCTATACTTCCGATACTTTTCGGCGAAGCATGCCCTTTTATTTCTATTTTGTTGCTGGTCCACTCCTAACGTTTCCCTGGTTTTTTCTGGTCCTTATTCAAATGATTAAACGCAGGAATCTTTCTGAAAAGAAACATGATCTCCTGCTACTTGGATTTTGCCTTTTATTACCCTTATTCTTTTTCAGTATTTCCCATTCCAAGTTGTTGCTCTATGTTTTACCGGCTTTTTGGGCCCTTGCAGTTGTTGGCGGTAAAATGTTGGATCAAATGTCTGACGAGGCAATCCGGGTTTGGATCCGCCTGCAAAGTATTTGGATTATTTTGCTATTCAGCACGCTCCTGATTTTACCAATCATCGATTCACAATATATTTTGGGCACTACCATTCTTCTATTAATCGGAATTAGCCTTTGTCTGTTTCTCTATATCTATCTAAATAAAATATTGAGTCCTCCTTTTAAACTGGTCACTCTGTCCGTTGGACTCACCCTCAGTCTCATTATGATGTCCTCTCATTTCCTGACTAATAATGAAGAAGATTCCAGTACCGGAAAAATTGCCGCTGAATGGATAGTGAACCACGATCTGGGAACCCGGCAGGTGTTTATCTATGATAAACTTGCTCCCTCATTTGCCTTTCATCTTAAAAAAGATATTGCCCTTATTGGTGACCGGGAAAAACGTGAACTTCAATTTGAACAATCAGACCAATGGAAAAAATATTACTACGATTTGGAAGATTCGGTCCAGAAAGAAGCTCTGTTGAGTGCTCTCCGCGAAAATGCGGTCTTAATCTGCCGCAGTAAACGTGTCGCTGAGATAGACCCCAATATACTTCGGGCATTTACCAATAAATACCAAACCGGTCTCTGGACGATTTTCTACTAGGAGTTGCTTGTGTTAAATGAATCTCTCGCCTAGTGCAGCATAGCTGCTTCGGCGACGCCTATACATCATGCTTAGTATCTTTGCGATCTGATACTCAAAGATCTGGTACATGTCGAATCCCCATTCCTATCGTCGAATAATCACTAATGAGATTCTAATTTCGGAAAAATGAAGCATATGGGAATCTCCAGAATATTATCTATATTACCCCTATGAGCAGGACTCTTATCTACCTCCTATTAATCCCTGCCATCTACATTTTCGGCTGTGAAGCCACTCCGAAAGACATTGTAGAAAACTGCAGCGATCCGCAAGTCAAGGAAATTCTGGTACGGTCATTAGAAAAAACCGGAGGAGTTACTAATTG
>JAGQWV010000958.1 GCA_020437045.1 Saprospiraceae bacterium
GATAATATTGGATGTATACATTGACACCTATTCCCTCTTTAAATCTAATTCCAAAGTTGGAATGCCTTCTGCACCGGCAGTTCTAAATCTAATTTTACTTAACTGAATTGTGTCGGGCACGAAAACAAAATGTCCATTAATATTTTGACAAAAATATTTTGGCAATGACAAGTGAACGCATTGGGTTACTTAGCTTCCATAATATTACCAAAATCCCGATCTGTGATTTCCCTGAATTGATCCAGGCTCCTATGATCGCCATAGTTATTTTGCAGGACTCCCAATTGATTTTTGAGATCCGTTACGACTCCTTCATAGGCTGGATCATCAATCAGATTATTCAGCTGATGTGGGTCTTTCTGCAAGTCATAAAGTTCCCACTGATCGATATTATAATAAAAATGAGCAAGCGTATATTGCTTTGTCCGAATACCATAATGCGGTTGTACATGGTGCCAGAAGGGAAATTCATAATAGTGATAATACATGGATTGTCTCCACCCTTCCGGTGTCTTTCCATCTAACATGGGTGCGAAACTTTTACCCTGGAGTTTTTCGTCGGATTCGATTTCAGCTACATCCATAAAAGTAGGTGCAAAATCAATGTTGGCAATGATATCGGTATTAATCGTACCTGCTTTAACACGTTGAGGATACCTGATTATAAAGGGCATGCGTAGTGATTCTTCATAAATAAACCGTTTGTCAAAAAAACCATGATCACCTAGATAAAACCCCTGGTCGGAGGTAAGAACAATCATCGTTTGATCTGTCAAATCATGTTGGTCCAAATAATCGAGCACGCGACCTATATTATCGTCAACGGATTTTACACAGGCAAGGTAATCCTTAATATATGTCTGATACCGCCACTTTCTTCCTTCCTCAAAAGTCATCCCTTCCGGTTGCACAATTTCATCCGGTTTTGCACCGTATTGGTTCCAGACCCGAGTTTCTTGATCAGTGAGGCCTGCTGGAGGTGTTAGTTTCATGTCTCTGCGCATAAAGTACTCCATCGTCATTTCTGTATCCCCAGCTGTTTTTTCTCTTCCCTTATAATCGTCATTAAACGTCACCGGGTATGGCATTTCAATATCATCCCATAATGTTTCGTATTTAGTGTCGGGATCCCAGGGACGGTGAGGTGCTTTATACTGCAATAACATTAAGAAAGGCTTGCTATCTTCTCTCATAGCTAACCAGTCAAGAGCAAAGTCTGTAGTTAGATTGGTGGCATATCCTTTTTCATCTACCTGTTGACCATTGTGATTATACCGAGGGTTCCAGTAGTTTCCCTGCTGGCCATTGGCCGAATGAAATTTATATTCATCAAAACCTACCGGGTCGGTTCCGAGATGCCATTTACCAAATAGCGCTGTCTGGTATCCATTCTCATGAAATTCCTGAGGAAATGTCCAATTGGTTGTGTCAAATCGACCTCCGCTTTCATTCTTATAATATCCATTGATGTGACTATAATTGCCGGTAAGAATCACTGCCCGGCTAGGACCACAAATGGCATTCGTACATAAGACATTTTGAAAAAGCATCCCTTCGCGTGCTAATCGATCCATATTTGGAGTGGGTGCTATCTCCTTATAAATACCTCCATAAGCACTAATAGCCTGGGTGGTCAAATCATCTGCCATGATATAAATGATATTAGGACGTCTAAGCTCCGAAGCCTGAGATGCCTTCTTTGCACAGGAGGAGCTGATCATCAGGCTAAGCATAATGACACTCAAGCCGAGATGAATTGGTCTATTGATCTTTTTCATTGGGTAATATTGACTGGTCTAAATGTAAGAAGCTTTTCCTTATCATGATTCCGTGCTGTCAAATTATGCCGAAATCCCTTTTCATTCTTTCTTTCACCTCGGCAAATTGCATTTTAATGCCTTTCCGTTACTGATGCAGGAGCTCCGTTCCGTATTTTTAATCCATGAAAATTACTCTCGCAAAATAAATTTTCCTCTGATCGTATTGAACGAGTCATTTTCTTTTCTGCCGGTAAATATTAGTGAAAAAGTTTTCCCGTCCTCGCTGCTCCATTTATTTGAGAAATTCCAATAAAATGTATTGAGAGGAATATGGTTTTCACCCCAATTTTTTTGGTAGCAAACGGTACTCCAGGGGCCCCATGGTTCTGGAGCCTCGAAGATCGCAATATTTCCACGATGTGTTTCTGTATGTTCTGTGGTCAATAAATATCTTCCCAGTCCGACATTATAAATGACATTCATGCACCATCCAACACCATCCGGATTCTCAAATACCGGTTTTCTATCCATAATATTTTTCGTCCACAACACTTGACCATCGGTTATGCCCGCATAGAACTCATAAGCAGCGTGATCTAAAATCATGTCTTTTCTCACTCTGGCCAAATCAATCATGCCCGGCTTTTGACAATTAAGCCAATCGACTTTGTCCTCGTAATGGCCTTCGTCCGATTGATAGCGGATCAAATAACTGTATACGTATTCGTCTCTACTGTCCTGGTAATTTTTTCCGTAGTTGCAAAAAGTGGGCATCATTACTAATTCTGACTTAGTCCATGACCAGGGAGCAAAACTCCAATGGGCACCGTGATCTTGCGAATAAGCAATTCGCACCTCTCCAAAAGGATCGTTCTTTGGATCAAAGAGCCCTACCCACATATATAAATCGGCATCAACACATAAAATACCATAGCTCTTCCCAGAAATTTGATGACTATATGCTCCCTGATAGCCACCCCAAATATTTGTTGCTTTGAAATCATGCCAATCATCCTCCAACCGGGCTACACCCATGCTACTTCTACCAATTCCGTTGGTTCCACCAAAACCTCCTCCATCTCCCCAGACAGTATATTGATTATCATCATCTGCCCACGTTACAGGCCAGTTATCACTACCGGTAGCCAATCGCAAATGAGTCGGCCATAAAAATTCAATATCCTTGATAAACGGGCTAGTCGGATAGGGGCTGTCCTGGGCCTTTATCACGCCCGCTATTAGCGCGATAAAACATATTGACTTAATCTTCATTTTCATATCAATTCACATCATTCGTTTCAACTTCCAAATAAGTTAGGTTCTTATCATTTTTAGTGGGTAAATGAAAAAAACTTACCAAGACTAAGATACCTAGTTGTAGGTTTTCGCTTTTTGCTTGATC
>JAGQWV010000959.1 GCA_020437045.1 Saprospiraceae bacterium
GGCATTCCAGCCTCCATATAGGTTTCTGCCAGTAATACAGCACTTCTGGGAGTTAACTCAGCTGGTTTAAAAATCATTGCATTGCCTGCGGCCAGTGCCGGTGCAGACTTCCAACAGGCTATTTGAATCGGGTAATTCCAGGCTCCGATACCGGCGCAGACTCCCAAAGGTTCTTTTCGTGTATAGGCAAAACTCTTCCCCAAATCGTATTGATGCCCATGAAGATAAGGTACCAGGCCAGCAAAATATTCGATCGCATCTGCACCCGACAACACATCGACTGCTATAGCCTCTGCCAGTGGTTTTCCGGTATCTTCTACTTCGATCATGGCAATTTCTTCATTTCGCTCTCTTAGTAGAGAGGCACTTTTCATCAAAATCCGGGATCTTTCAACAGGAGACATTGATCGCCAAATTAAATATCCTTCATGAGCAGATTTAATTGCCCTTTCTATATCCTCCATAGAGGGCAATTGCACCTCTTCTATATCTTCATTTGTTGCTGGATTTTTTAATAAAAAAAAATCTGATGAATCAGAAATTAACTGCTGTCCGTGAACGAATGATTTTACCATAAATTCAGAGATAAAATGCCAAATATAGAAATTTTAAAAAACACAATTACGAGCACTGTGTTCAGACAAATTAAATACAAATAATCTCTTCTTTTAATAGGTCCACGCCCGCGCGATTGTAACAAAGATCACTTAAAACAAAAAACCCTCTTCCGTTAAAAGTGTTAGTGCATTACCAAATAGGTGTTCAAAAAAAAGCCTATTTTTGCAAGATAATTGCCTAAGTACAGCTAAATCATCGATACAGATAAATTAATACCGGGTTTACAATGTAGTAAACTATAAATCTTTGTTTGCATTCGTTTTGAAAAGTTTAAATACACTGATACTTTTGCACGACATACGCCTTATAGGGTCTCTCAACTAGTCCGCTACTCTGTCAAACAAAAAATTGCGAAGTAATCCTGGCATTGGTCTCACTGCGGAAACAAATTTCAAAAAGAACATAAATACTCAACTATGGATATGAAATCATCAACTAAGAATTTATTAATACCGAGAATGGTCCCGCTGATCATACTCCTGCTGAGCTATCTGCAGGTAGGTGCCCAGATCAATGTAAGTGGGCAAGTGGTCTCAGCGAGTGATGGCCTGGGATTACCTGGAGCCACGGTGCTGATTAAAGGTACGGTAGACGGGACTGTCACCGATATTGATGGCAACTATCAGCTAGCTGTCCCGTCTAAGGAGACTGTGCTGATTATCTCCTTTACAGGAATGACGACCCAGGAAATTGTCGTTGGTGATCAAAGTGTCATCAACATCGAAATGGAATCTGATATTGTTGGATTAAGCGAAGTTGTCGTGACCGGCTATGGTGTACAGAAAAAATCGAACCTTTCCGGGGCCGTCGATAATGTTACGACCGAACAACTGGAAAGCCGGCCTATTGCCAACCTGGCTCAGGGTTTGCAGGGCGTTTCACCAAACCTCAACATTGATTTTGACAGTGGTGAGCCAGGACAAGAGGCCAAAATCAATATCCGGGGATTTACCTCTGTAAACGGTGGTTCGCCTCTGATTCTCATTGATGGAGTCCCTTCTGATGAGACTGAGCTTAATCGACTGGCGCCGAGAGACGTTGAATCTATTTCGGTCTTGAAAGATGCTTCCTCCGCTGCGATCTACGGAGCCCGGGCTGCATTCGGAGTGATCATTATTACTACAAAATCAGGATCAGGAGAAGGTGTACATGTGAGTTATTCCAACAACTTCAACATTGCGAAACCAACGGTCATTGGAGAGAAAATCACGGATCCCTACATCTATCTCCGATTGAAAGAAACTTCTACTGACAATACCCCCTGGGACAACTTCAATTTTAGTGACGAACGGTATGAGTGGGCACGTCAGAGATCAAATGATCCATCTGTAGAGGGTGTCCGGATCGATCCAACCGATGCCACACGATGGGAATATATGGGAAATCAGGATTGGTCTGAATATTTTCTGGGGAATTCAAATTCTCAGGAACACCATTTATCGATTTCCGGAAGGAGCAAAGCCAGTCAGTATTTTGTATCTGGTTCCTTTAATAATACCGACGGAGCTTTGAAGATTGCCGATGATTATTTTGACCGGTATACATTAAGGGGTAAGGTCAATTTTAATGTGACTGACCGTCTCGATATTGGTACCAATATATATATCACCAACACCAAGAGA
>JAGQWV010000960.1 GCA_020437045.1 Saprospiraceae bacterium
TTAGTTATTGTGGAAATGCTGCACTCGATCATACACCTTTGAGAAAGGTGTTGGGAAGACCTTCGAAAGAGCGAAGAGCAGTACTTTTATTGGGTGAAGCCTACCTTGGAGTTTATTCATAAATACTATCGGCTACCCCAGGATCGGTTAACTCTTAACTAATGCGAGTAAAAAAAAAGGATGTGCCAAGACACATCCATTCTTTTTTACCAAACTTATAAAAGGAAAAATTTATCCTTTGCTCTTAATCCAGGGAAGCTGTATTGCCGTCTCCCTTTATTTCTAAATCTCTAAGATTACTCAATGTTTTATAGGGCTCATCAGCAGTGAGCATTGATAATAACCAGTTCGGTATCCGGCCTCCCTGTTGGATAGTGAAATTGTAACTAATCCTCGTTTCTGTTTCTGAGACCGGTTGAAGTCGCCAGGTCACAAAGGCCTGAGATGCGATTCCACTATTTCCTTTGTCCGGCAGTGTATTGGTTGAACATACCTGGTCATAAACAAGACTGGCTGTATTGCTATCCCATTTTTTTTCCACAGCCCAAATTAAATCTCGATCTTTTGATGGCCAACCCTGATGGTTTCTGGTATAAAAGTGGTATCGACTGTCGGATGCCCGATGTACGACCTTAGCTTCCTTTACATTTTGCTGCCAGGAAGGATATTCTTCCACGGCATCAAACAGGACCTCCACACTGTCAATGGGAAGGCTGATCGAAGTCACCGCCCGGAAGGCTCGCACATTTTGCTGATGGCATTCATGCAGGTAGACTTGTACATTGTTTTTATCAATGACTTGTCTCCATTCCGACGGTATTTGGCATTGTACTGTGCCGTAGTTTAAAAGCAATAGAGCAATTGGGGGTAGAATGAGGGTAAATGTAACACGCATAGGCTTTCATTTTGATGTTCACAAATGGGTAAGTTTGCGGGTTAAACATTTACGCAGCTTTAATAATCCATTTTTCATGCCCCAAAAATGGTGCCATAAGCGAAAATAGATTGTTGCGAAGATTTATATTACAATTTTTGTGTAGTTATAAAATGATAGAACTCATAGGAAAGCCAAAGTGAATCATACATTTGAGAATCTTTGAGATTTATTTTACGCCTTAATAAGTCCATCAGATTCTCATCAGCTGTTAATTGTGATTGGAGAATTGGTATAATTTTTACAAATCGGGATAACGAGTGATGGGCAGGTTCTTTGGCACCAATACGGGCCAATGCTGTACTGAATACTTCTGGATCATAGGGACAAATTTGCCATGGAAAGCGTAATGAAAGATACAATGTAGGCAGATAAAATCCCTCATGCATATGGTGATTAAGACGACGGTTTTGTTTTTGGAGCTGCTCTAATAGTTGATCACAATGAAAATGAAATCGCTCCACCCGCATGGTTAAATCCTTCTGTGGAGTAAAGAGATCTTTAAACATGGATCGCACATATTCGCGGTCAATGGCAATAAAATCTATCATGATTGATTTTGCTGACTGGTGATTTCCACCCCATAAACTACCTGAATATGCGTGGGTAAGGGCCCGATCATACATGTTGGCAAAGTCGAGGACATTGATGTCCCAGATTTCCTGAAATGTCTCCTGACATTCCCATCGATAAGCCCAAGGGTAGGGGGTTTGGCTCAGATGTTCATCGACAAACCTTTTTCTCAATAGACGGATTTGATCTAGCTTCATTTGGTGATCTAATGTTCTGTAAAAAAGATTGTGATCTAAAATTTATATCAAAGTAATGTTTTTTTAACCTTAATGTGTTGATAATATACTATCTTGAAGGAATATAATCAATAAAGTGGGAGTCTATGGAATTTGTAGTTGACCAGATACACGTTCCAAATAAGCGATCCTTTATAGCCAGACGAATTCAGCATGGCAGTCAGGGAACACGTGTACATTCACATAAGAATTTTGAGCTGAACTACATCGTCTCCGGAGCGGGCAGACGAATTGTGGGTAATCAAATATCGGGTTACGAACCCGGGGATTTGGTGTTACTCGGCCCAAATATTGCTCATTGTTGGGAAGTGTCTGAGACAGACCGGGAAATGGCAACCTGCATTGTAATCCATTTCTATGAAAATATTATTAACTCTGATTTCTTTAATATACCGGAGTTAGAGCGAGTGATTGATTTGCTTGATCGCTCCCGGTCAGGTCTTTGGTTTAAAGGAGATGGAGTAGCAATTATCCATAATAAACTGGAAGAGCTGGTAAACTTAAATGGTCTGCAGAGCTATATCGTGTTATTAGAGATCTTTAATTTGCTTCTGGCCATTGATGAAGTTGAAGAACTTTCTTGCTCAACACCTCAACCGGCGAGTTTTAAGAAAGATTTTGAGAAGATTAATCTGGTATACGAATATGTTTTCAATAA
>JAGQWV010000961.1 GCA_020437045.1 Saprospiraceae bacterium
CCAAAAATCGAATCATCCAACTTTCTGCAAAGCTCCTAAACGGGCCCGGTACCATTCGCAGTCATTTTCATTTTGATGGTTGTGGCCGGATGGAACAAGAAAACCGAAATAGTACCGTTGATCCATCGATTGATACCTCCCTGGTGTTGGCATATACTTATGATGCTGCCGATAATCCGCTGACGGTCACGATTCGAACCCCCAATGGATCGGACAGGTTGATCGTCCTAAACAAAAATGAATATGATCATGCCGGGCGATGGATCAGGGATAAGATCAAGATCAATGCCTATGCGGAGAAACTGCTTTCGCAGACGACGTACACCGTGAAAGAGCAAGTCGGTCAATTAAAGTTAGGTCCGGTGGCAAGCACTCCATTGCAGACTGTTGATTTTTTCTATTTGTCCAATAGATTATTGCAAAAGATCAATGATCCGGCTTCCCTGGGCACGGATCAATTTGGTATGCAGCTTTATTATGATAGCGTCTTTACCGGTTCCGGCATCACCGGACGAAAAAATGGAGATATAAGTAATGTGGTATGGAAAACACCTCAGGATGCCAATAGGCAACATTATGGATTCGCCTATGACTACCTGGACCGCTTAACCTTTGCCGATTATTCACAATATACCGGTAGTTCGCATACAGTGACCAATAGATATAATGCCACCTATGCTTACGATAACCGGGGAAACATGACTTTTGTCGAACGCTGGGGTGCCAATAATGCAGCGGCCACGACTTTCGGTCAGATAGATGATCTCACCTATCACTATGCACCCGGTACAAACTGTCTGGAAAGCATTGAGGATGATCAAGGCCCCTATGGATACAATGTCAATGGAGGTGGTAACTATACTCACGACGGTAACGGAAACATCACCCGCGATCCAAGCAAAAAATGTGATCTCTATTACAACTACCTGAACAAGTTAGATTCGATCGTACTGGACAATGGCACCAGTCTACATTTTTATCATGATGCCACCGGTCGGCTACATCATAAATCTACCAAGGACGCCAATGGAGCCACTCGCGATCGCTATTATTTTGACCAGGTGGAATTGCTCAATGGACATGTTGATTTTGTCCACCATGCCAACGGTTATATTCATATGCTTTATGCGGTGCCGGATGATTTGGTCCTGACTGGTGCAGAACCCAATAATAATCATGAATATAAAGCCATTAAAATCACCTCTTCTCGCACAACCTCTAGCAACAAAACAATCACCTACACCGCTGGAGAGATTGATTTGTTGGAATCCTTAAATGTGGAATCCGGTAGCGCTCTGACCGCGCAGATACAAAACTTCACTCCAACTGATTTAGCGTATACCTACGTAATCAGGGACCACCTGGGTAATAACCGGGTGTTCTTTTGGGATTCGACCGGAAACAATAGCTTGGCTACGAATGAGATCCGAGCGATAAAGGCTTACGACCCCTTTGGGTTGGACCTGAGACAAGCCAATAGCACCAATAAGGAGTTTAAATACGGATTTGGGGATAAGGAAGAAATGGAGTACACTTCGTATTTAAACTTTGGTCAAAGATGTATGGACGTTACGACATGTCGGTTCACATCAGTCGATAGATTTTCGGAAAATTATGCTTTTCAAACGCCCTTTTCTTACGCGGCTTCGAATCCATTGAAGTATATTGATGTGAATGGAGACTCTCTACAAGTTCATTTCGCAAATAATGAGGCACGAACATCTTTTATTAACACAGTCAATAACGGCTTGGAAGGACAATTCCAAGTTGAAATATCAGACAATGGGATAGTCTCGTTTGTAGCAACGGAAAAAGGTGGAGACATCTCGAAACTTTCTAAAAATGGTCAAGAATTTTATAACCGCGTAGGTCAAGTTACTACAGCCAAAGGCATTGTTAAGTTAGGAGTAGATTACGCTAGGTCAGATATACATACCGGTAATTTTAATCAAGGCATTATTGATATGGCTGATATAGAGCAATTCAATTCAAATGTAAATGAATTAGGAGGGACACAGCTTGGTAAAATTTCTCATGAAGTAGTCGAGCAGTATCGAAAGCAAATCAAAGGAGAAGGGTTTAGTTCTGCTCATGGCTCGGGTATAATAGCTGAAAATGCTGTAAATCAAAGTAGTAGGTATGATCCACCATCTGCCCAATCAATCAATTTTGGTGTTCAAACTTTCTCAAGAAATGGGCTAACTGTCACCAATCGAATAAGTTTGAAGCAAGCTGGTGGTTTTCTAAACTTATTTTCCATTGACAGAGCTGTAATTAATGTGACAAAAAATTAGATAAAATGAAGTTAATATTAGGGGTTGTTGCTTTATTCGTCCTGCAGGGATCCTGCATAAATGATGAATGCAAAAACAATGATGCTTACAAAATTACAGAAGCACATCTTAGAAACCTAGCTGATAAATATAAAAGAGATTTAGTTTTGGGAGGCGATATACTTTATTCGATTCTATACTTGGAGGATATTTCGAAAATTGCTAGTCGAGTTGCATATGGAGATGTTACAGTTTATCTAAACCACAAGGATTTCAAGGAAGATCTGAAAGCTTGGAGAAAATGGTTGGCAAGACATAAGTGTACACTAAATATGGATCAGGTATCGAAAACTAGACAGAATTTAATACAAAGTAAAGCTTGGCTTGGAGTTAAAGATCACCCTTAAAATTTTCACCTAATACCCGGCTATCAGATCTTATTTTAGATTCTCTTCCTAATTGTGCTCTCCGCTCGACCACCAGGCCATTGATTACTTCGTACCGAGATTCAATAGCGCAAAAGATGAAATTGGCATTCGAGTGGGTTCATAATCTTAGCTCCCAGTTAGTCGTCGATTATCCCTTTCTTAAGCTGTTTCCTCCGATGCGATCCAATAGTGGTAAAAAAAAAAAAAAAAAATGAACCTGTAACATACTGATATGGGGTACCATCACTTGATGATATAATTGAAGGATTTAAACTATAATTAAATTCATTTTCTCTAATTGTACATTTATATTGGGTTTCCCATATATCAAATGAAGAGGTAAATGAACAAGTTATATTTGAACCAGTAACTAAACTATCCACAAATGCAGTACTAGCACTAGTTATCATTAATATACCATGTTGATATATTATGTTACCAACATAGTCTTTACCATTATATAAATTTCCTTCCCCATCATCATTAATAGCACCAGCAGTTGTATTTACTAATACAGTACTAGGTACAATATGTTTACCATATAAACGAGCTGGAATTGATAGTATTCCTATTTTTGATGTATCAGAAGGAAAATATCTACTTTGAGTTAAAGTAGTTTGAAGATAATTTTCATATGAAGGTTGTTTATTACTACCACTAACCCACACACCATTTACTATTAAAGTTTGAGGTGCTTCATCTCCTTTACTTTGAGTTAAGAAATTAGAATAATAAAGATG
>JAGQWV010000962.1 GCA_020437045.1 Saprospiraceae bacterium
TAAATGCTATCTAGCGAGAAAAAATATATTTCCTCATCAATCCTCACCACTGATATCGGACCATCCTGCAATCCATTTATGTGGGTATAATGATCTACCACAGGATTTTCATTTTGCAGACCTCCAATAGGGTCCTTTCTTAAGTTTATTTTGAAAAGGCCGGATGCTATGGTTCCGACCCAGACGACACCGTTATCTTCGACAACCGAGCTTTTTTGATCGAGATTATCCAGGATTTGATTTTCAGTATACCACTGGTTTTTATTTTTCGATAGTATAAAAACACCGTCTGCAGCTCCTACGTACAACTTTTCCCGGTTTGATTCTGAGCTTGACAGAACGGTTGGACTGTAGATGTTTTCTGGTATTTTCCAGGGTTTAGATAATTCAGATTTTTTAATTTCGAATAGCCCATCAGAACTGGCGATGATTAAATTATTAGCTGCTTCTAAGAAGCTCCAGGATTGCTTATCGATGTGATTCAGATGCTGAAAGGCTGATGATTGGGGATTCATGAGGTAGGCCCCGGTAGTAGAAGCAACATAAATAATACCGCTATACCTAACAATATTTAATGGTATTGCATCGAATTTATTTCTCTGGTCGAAAACTTCTACTGGTGATGCATAGTCAATATGGGAAATGCCATTGTCGGTGGCCAACCAGATGGCACCGGAACAATCTTGCATAGTATGGTAGATGTTGTTGTTGATAATCCCGTTATCCACATTATATTTTCGTACCATTCTTCCTGCTGTATCGATGACTACAGCCCCTCCTCTTAAAGTCCCAAGTAAAATATTTCCATCTGACAGAACCGTTCCCGAGGCATAATTTAAATTTTCTGCAATAAAGTCATATACCTCTGATTGGATAGAATGAAATATACCTTGTTTGTATTTATATAGACCCATGCTTCGGGTGACGATAAGGCTGGCATCTTCTCCCGGCAGAGGAAGCATGCTAAATATTTTTTCATTGGCAAATTTTTCACTACCCGGAAGCAAATACAGGGAGTCATTTTTGATGACGGATAGACCCCTTCCAATTGTACGTATATAAAAGTCTTTTCCCACCTTGAGCATCGAATGGAAACCTGCGTCACTTTCAAAACTTTGAAAAGTTTGAGTCATTTCACTCCAAATAAAAACATGGTTATGAGTACAGAAATATATTTTTCCCTCCTCACTAAAGGTCTGCCAGACACTGGAAAAATGATGCTTCTCTTCCGGTAGCTCATCAACCAAAGAATGAAATACGAATTTACCCAGACTATCCGCAAAGAAATAACCTAATTCATTTGTTCCTCCCGCATAAATCTTCCCGTCCTCCACAATGCAAAGTGAATTTACAGATGATTTATTGGGAAGCTCATAAAGAGTCCAGAAGGTACCGTCAAACTCCAGTAAACCACCCCAATTTCCAAAATACATGATTCCACAGTTATTCTGGGCAACCATCCAATTTTGGCCATAAGCACCATACTCCTTGGGAGTATAATTTACGACCATTTGCGACCCTAGCTCCGTATATGGTTGTGCCTGTGCGACATTGGATATCCAATAAAGAATGAGGAATAGAGTCAGTAGTTGATTCATACTTGACAAAATAGTATTTGTCCTGATACTATTTATACGATAGGTAGTTTTATTGAGAATGTAGATCCACTTTCGTTACTTTCCACATTTAGCGATCCTCCCACACCTTTGATAATATCATAACTCAGACTTAATCCCAAACCCGTGCCGCTCCCGGCCGGTTTAGTAGTAAAGAATGGTTGAAATATTTTGTCCTTTAGTTCTTCCGGAATTCCGGAGCCATTATCGATGATCATGATTCGAATAGAATCGGAATTTCTTTGGGTTCTTACGATGACCAGGGGTTCGTAGCCAGGTATACCTTCTTTTTCCTTTTGGGCGACCGTATAAAAGGCGTTACTAATGATGTTGAGCAATACCCGATTGAGATCCTGAGGCACTAGATCAACCTCTGGTAGACTTTCATCCAGGTCCAATTGATATTTCGCCTGAAAGCTTTTGTTTTTGGCCCGCATGCCATGAAATGCCAATCTTGTACACTCATCACAGAGGGCATTGATATCCGTGGGTTCTTTAATGCCCGTCCCATTTCTGCTATGTTGCAGCATACTCCTGACGATGCTGCTGGCACGCTCGCCGTGTTGGCTGATTTTGGTCAGATTGTTCTTTAGGTCGTTCGCAATATGTCTTATTTCTTCAGTATTTCCTTGGGTTAATTCTTCAGTTAATTCATCAAGAAGTTCACTGCTGACTTCCGAAAAATTAGTTACAAAATTGAGGGGGTTTTGGATTTCGTGAGCGATGCCGGCGGTGAGTTCACCCAATGAAGCCATTTTTTCGGAATGGATGAGTTGGGTTTGGGTGTCTTTTAATCGCTGATAAGCATTCTCAATGTTTTCCTTAGCTTTTTGCTTCATCCGGTTATTCTTGTATAAGAAAAAGGCAATCAGCAACAATGTGAATATACTACCCAAAAAAGCATTCATTCTTAAGCGATTCTTGGCAATAATACTGGCAGCTTCGAGTTCTCGTTTACGCTCCTGCTCTTCGAAATCGAGATAAGTTTGCTCGGTGGTTCCCTTGACAAATTTATTCAAACTATCCTGATACGCCACTGCATTCTTGCTGTATTCAAGAGACTTTTGGTAATTTCCTTTTTCCCAGATTTCCGATAATAATTTATTAGCATCAATTATATATTGATAGGATCCACTATTTTTTGCGACTTCCAGAGATTTTTCAGCATACATAATTGCGGAATCATACTGGGTCAATTGATCAAATAGTTGAGCTATGGCATTAAAAGAATTAAATTTATTTTCAGCCTCATCTGCTTCATTTAATGATTGCTTGAAATAGATCATGGATTGTCTGGAGTCACCAACCTTATTTTGAATATTACCGAGTGTTATTAAAATCGGATTTAGGATCCAGTGTTCCGCTTTCAATGCTGGCTTTAAGGCCTGATTTTTCGCCAACTGTGCATAATACAAAGCTGAGTCCGGTTTGTTTAAGGCCAAATATGTTTCACCGATATAATCAGTAGTGAGAGCAGATAAGGATGCAGCATTCGTTAGATCAATCAGTCGCTTTGATTCCATAAACCCCCTTAAGGCTCTTTCGAAATCCTCATTTCTAAAATATATTTTAGCGAGACCTAACATGGCGTATGCTTTTTCTTCCATCAGATCCACTTTGTCGGCATTCTTTAAGATTTGCAGATTTAATTGTGTCGCCTTTGAGTAATTACCTAAACCCATATGAGCAAAAGCTAAAAAACGCATTGCCACTAATTCTCCATAGTGAAAATTAATTTTTCTGGCTAAGCTTAATGCTTTATAGCCATAGATCAGCGTTGAATCAGGCCTCTTTAATTTATAATAGTTTGCAAAGTCATTCATGATGCCAACCCTAGTACTGTCATCCTTGGCATCGGTCCATCTCTGCTTAATAGTTTGCAACCAAGAATCTTGTCCCAGGGAGCAATAGGAAGTTGCCAAAATCAGGATTGCAATGGAATAAATTCTTTTACGTTTAATCGTATTGATGATTTTCATACCATATCAGATTTTGGGAATATTAATTCGCTTATTTTCGTGCAAAATAATGATGCCATGCTATTTACCGATAGGAATTTTAATTAAGAATTGAGACCCTTTACCTGGGTTGCTTTCTAATTGTATAGTACCGTTGTATACCTGAATAATATCATAACTCAGACTTAATCCCAAACCCGTGCCGCTCCCGGCCGGTTTAGTAGTGAAGAAAGGTTGAAATATTTTGTCCTTTAGTT
>JAGQWV010000963.1 GCA_020437045.1 Saprospiraceae bacterium
CATCTACCTAAAGATCAATTTATTGGCACCGGAGCCTGGTTTTTTCTCATTATTAATACTTTCAAATTTCCCTTTCACTTTTTGGTCTGGCATACCATCACGTTATCCAGTCTGACTTTAAACATCTGCATGGTGCCGGTTATAGCGCTTGGATTTTTTCTGGGTGTCTATATTGTCGGTAAATTTAATGATGCCCGGTACCGTCGGTTTGCCTTGTTAATGACCGGCATCGCTGCTATCGTAATGCTATTTCAGTAACACTCATTTTCCAGTGGATGAAGCCTATTAATACCCCGCAAAATTCGGCTTCTTCATTTCATCCTTCTTCGTTGTAGAGACTCGTCTTTTCGGTACCGACCAAAGAGCGTCTGTGGATACAAGTCCCTACCTGGCAATAACTCCTCGGAATTAGTCGATATTTTTTTCCAAAATAGTGACTGCGGAGACACAGAAGACACCCAGTATTTTTTCACCTGACTGGTTACTGCTAATGTTGCCAGGGGAATTGGCAATAGGACTGGCAAAAATGGTATTAGTGCCATTTAAAATCTGATCACGGACCATGCTCATAAATTCAAATGCATCCAGGGTGAGCGAATGGATTTCTACCCGAATCACATCTCCTTGCTTGTAAGGTGCTTCATCTGCTGGAAAGTCATCGGCAATAGGATTGGTTAATTCCCTGATCGGAGGTATGAAGATGAGACCATCCAACTGTGATCCCCCATCAAATCCGGCATCATAGGCCAAGTTTATTTCTTCCGGTTTATTCAAATACTGACCATTCTTGTAAGTTTTGATCCAGTACGTGTTTCCCAGTCCTTGGAGGTCACGGGCAAAGACCTGCGTATACACTCCGGCAGGACTTCCAAATTCTTCTTCACGGTACTCTTGTTGTATGCTGTCTATTTCAGTGGTGGGTTGCATCAGGGATGTGGCAGAGAGCTCTTGTCCATCTACTGCAATGTTCAGTTGAAACTCGGTACCTGGTAAACCCAACGTTTCCCCATTTTCGCTTGACCAGGTATAAGTGCCTGCAGCTGTTTCGCTAAAGATAAATACATCCCCTCCATCCGTGGTTACTTCAACATTGGCTCCAGTGATTACTTCGGCAAATTCTGCATCAAAGTACGGTTGGCTATATGTTAATTTGATGACCTGGTTGACTGGTTGATCAGTGAGCCATGCATCTACCACAATTTGTTTCGCCGCTTCAGCAGTTTGCACATCCACCACATCCTCGCAGCCTAATGCAGTCAATCCTGCTAGACAAAAAACCAAAAATATTTGTTGATTAAATCGGAAATCCATCTTTATTGAAATTTAAAGTTGTAAGACACGGAGGGAATAAAACTTCCTACTACCGATAGTTTGATGGCTTGAGTACTGGTTGGCTGGTCGGCTAAAACCCTTTCGGACTGTTGTTGGAAATAAATCGAAAAAGGGTTTCGACGGTTGTACACGTTATAAATGGAAAAAACCCAATCACCAATCCAACGGTCATTATCCTTTTTCTTCTTGCCCTTCAGTGTCGCTGATAGGTCTAGGCGGTTATAATCGGGGATGCGAACATTATTTCGGGTGTCATTGGCATTGTGGGGTACGACATATCCCTGCTGTTCATAACGGCTGGTGGCAAAGGTGGTAGGGGTTCCAGTATTATAGACAAAGGTTCCACTCAGTGACCAACGCTCACTTAAATCATAGAATCCGGAAATACTGAAATTATGCAATTGATCATATCGGGAGGGATACCAGGCATCACCATTAATTCCCTCTACCAGTCTTTCTGTGCGGGCCAGGGTATAGCTGATCCAACCGGTAAAATGTCCTTTGTTCTTTTTAGCTTGAATTTCCAATCCATAAGCTCTTCCCTTACCACTCAGAAGGTCGCCTTCGAGATATTCATTGAGCAGCAAGTCTGCACCGTCGATGTAATCCACCAGATTTTGCATTTTTTTATAGTAGATTTCTGTACTGAGTTCATAGGTGTTGTTTTGCAGGTTTCGAAAGTATCCCAACGCCACCTGATCCCCAAGTTGGGGTTTGATGTTATTAGTACTCGGAGTCCAGACGTCGACCGGGGTCGAAGCGGTTGTATTGCTGATCAGGTGGATGTATTGAGAAGTTCGATTATAACTTGTTTTTATAGAGGCTTCAGGACTGACCTGCCATTTTAACGAAAATCTGGGTTCCAGATTTAAGTAAGTCTGAATACTCTCCCATTGATCATAGGTTTTGATGTCGATCGGAGTCCTTCTTTTGCCCGCAATAGTGGGCGCAAAAGTGTACGCATTGCCACTTCCGGTGTAGTTGAAATGCGAAAGACGCAGTCCATAATTGAGGGAGATTGCCGGAGAGAGATCTTGCTCCATATCCAGGTATACAGCACTCTCTATGGCATGTTTTTTATCCAAGCTTACATCGCTAAATTCACCTTCGCTAACCCCAATGGCATTTCCTGGCTCAAAGGTATAGACGATACTTTGCCCCCCAAATCGAAGAATGTTTTTTGGATTGATAAAATAAGTGAACTCTGGTTTGAAGCTAAAATTCTCGATGTTCGCATTCCAGCTGAATTTGTTGCTTGCATCATCTCCAAAATTAATTTTATAGTCGTAGTCACTGTAAAAGAAAGTGAAATTGCTAAACAACTTTTCACTAAACAGATGGTTCCATCGGATGGTGCCGGTACTATTTCCCCAGTTGAATCCGGCTGCTTCTCCAAAACCAAAATTATCTCTCCCGAAATAACCGGAGATATAGACCCGGTTTTTTTCATTGATATTATAGTTGGCCTTAAGGGTCAGATCATAGAAGTTTAAGATGGACCCGGCAAGATCCTCATTCAGGAATGGTTTAGCCAGCACATCGATGTAAGACCTTCGGCCGGCCACGATAAAGGAGGCTTTGTCTTTTACGATGGGGGCCTCTAATGCCAATCGACTGAAAATAAACCCTACACCACCATTCATGGTGAAGTCCTTGGTGTTTCCCTCTTTCATACGTACATCAAGTATTGAAGATATCCGGCCTCCATAACGAGCTGGAATCCCTCCTTTGTACAGTTTTACATCCTTTACCGCATCGGGATTAAACACAGAGAAAAACCCAAAAAGATGAGCAGAATTAAAAACCGGCGCTTCATCCAGCAAAACGAGGTTTTGATCAATACTCCCTCCACGCACATTAAAACCGGATGCCCCTTCACCCACCGTCGTGACCCCTGGCAGTAATTGTAGGCTCCGGATTACTTCCACCTCGCCAAGGAGGGATGGTATACTTTTGATGGTCGTCATGTCAAGCTTATTGACACTCATTTCGATATCCGTGACATTTCGGTCTTCTGCTTCACCGGTGACCACCACCTGATTCAATTCGGTAGCAATATCCGTTAATTCAATATTAAGTGTTTGGTTCTGATCCAGGTTGATTTGCTGCTGAATGGTTTGAAGGCCCAGGTAGGCAAACTCTACCGTATAGGTGCCTTCCGGAATGGATATACTGTAAAAGCCATACTCATTACTGGCTACTCCCTGTCCCAACTCAACCAAATAGGCGGTAGCTCCGATCAGTGATTCTCCATTACTTGCGTCTTTTATATATCCACTTAGGGTGTATTTTGAATCCTGACCATTGACCGAGTGAATCAGTATAACCAATGATGAAAAAAGTAACCATTTTAATCTCATGTACCAAGGTGCGTAGTTTAATGTCATGATAACGATTGATGAGGGTGATTGTTTTTGTTTTTTCTATCAACTTCTGAAGAACTTCGACTAGCTAAAGACTTATGACTAAGTTGATCATTCGTCTGAAAAGTCTTTGGCTGAACACCAGAATTTTGTAGCTGGAGCCTACTTTTTACTTATGATATTATCTACTCTACTAGGATGTTCAAGCTAAATGAACACCCCTATGTCAAGTAGAAAAAATATTGCAGATGTCTGAGGTCAAATACCATCTAAAGTAGTGGCAGGCTGGTGAGTTCGTCTTAATAATCTTTAAATAATGCAAATTCCTGATGCTGATCACTGAAGTCTTGATCACCCATATGCTGATTGACCAGGTGAATTAATTCTCGGGAGCGTACTATTTTCAACGCTTTATGTATGTCTTGCCCAAATAGCCGGTCGTTCGTGGCATGAGCGATTCTGTTACGTACCAGATGATGACAAGCTTCCAGTGCCGGGCCGGACCGGAGTGGTCTTCGGAAATCGAAGGCTTGGGTGGCACAGAGGAGTTCTATAGCCAGGATTTTCTCTAGGTTTTTAATGATTTTCAAGGTCTTCCTTCCACTAATAGATCCCATGCTCACATGATCTTCCTGAC
>JAGQWV010000964.1:0-5246 GCA_020437045.1 Saprospiraceae bacterium
GGTGACTTAGGAGGCTTAGTCATCAGGAGAACAGCGTTTAACCCCCTGGAGGAGGAGAACCGTCCCTTGTCATTCAAGAATGTATTAATCCGACTTGAAATGCAAGTATGGCTAATTCAGTACGGTTAAAGGAGCTTTGTGATCTCGTCATCCATGGGTTTTACTCCGGAATCATAGAAATGTACTGTTCCGTCTGGTAAAACCAGATACTTGCAAAAATTCCATGTCGGCTCTTTCCCGGTTCTGCTTTTTAGCCATTGATAGAGTGGATGTTGATCGGAACCCTTGACAGAGATCTTCTCAAACATCTGGAAGGATACGCCAAAATTTTTCTCGCAAAACTGAGCAATTTCCGTATTAGAACCAGGCTCCTGACCTCCAAAATTATTGGCGGGAAATCCCAGTATCACTAAATCAGCGCCGTATTTTTCATGCATTTCCTGAAGGTCTGCATACTGGGGCGTGTATCCGCACTTGGATGCCGTATTAACGATCAGGAGGGGTTTGTCACGGTACTGGTCAAAGTTAATGATCTCGCCGTCGATGGCTTTCATTTGAAAATCATAAATGGAACTCTGCATAGCTATAAGCATCAAAATAAGACTATAAAGGATCATGATGTTTCTTTTCCTGTTTAAAACCCATAAATAAGATTAAAGGTTTGGTGGTTTGAAAATTTACTAACTCCAAAGTCGGTCGTGAGACCGCTTTTCATTCCACTGTGGAGTTGGGGCGAAATAGCTTTTATCTTCCTGGTGTAAATGGCGTTTTAATTCATCTTCATTTAATTCTATACCTAATCCTGGCGCTTCCAAGGGAACGTTGGCAAACCCTTTGGTGTATAGCTCGTCACCACTAACAACGTTAACTAATTTTGGCCACCAGGGGTTGTCGACACATTGAACCGGTAACTCCAGAGCAAGAAAATTTTGGGTGGCGGCAGCAGCATGCACGTTGGCCATGAAACAAACGGGGGTACCGGCAAAATGCATCTTCATAGCAATATCACATTCTTCCGCATAGTCACCGATTTTCTTCGTTTCAAGGATGCCACCGGAAGTACCCATATCCGGATGTACAATGTCAACTGCATGTACATCGCAGAGTTTTCGAAATTCCTCCTTGCCAAAAATATCCTCTCCTGTGATCGTTGGAGAATTAATGCTGTCTGTAATCATTTTTAATTGATCGATACTGTCCCATGGCACAAAATCTTCCATAGAGGCCAGACGATAGGGTTCAAGAGCATTAGCTACCCGGATACATTCATTTACATCAAAATGACCAAAATGATCAGCAGAAAGATGGATGTCATATCCTACGACATCTCTAATTGTACCCACATAATTTTTTAAAAGGTCCAGGCCTTTGTCGGTCACCATGACGGAAGTAAAGGCGTGTCTTGTGTTTTGATAAGATAGGTAATTATCCAAATTACTATCCTTAAAACCCGGTATATACTTCGTGTTGACGGTAGCTCCGGGCACGTCCGCATAAACACCAATACCTGGGTGCATTTTTAGCCAGGTAAAGCCCTGGTCTTCCATTCTTACTTTACAATCAGCTTTAAATTTTTCGATATCCATATTTTTGGCGTCATGTGCTGGTACATATGCATAAAGCCTTACTTTATCCCGGTATTTACCACCAAGGAGTTGCCAAACAGGTACATTGTATGCCTTGCCAACGAGATCCCATAATGCCATCTCTACACCACTAACACCAGCACCTTTTCGACCGTGTCCGCCAAACTGTTTTATGATCTTATAGATCAGTTCGACATTGCATGGGTTGAGGCCAAGAATCCTACTCTTGAGAAATAATCCGTAGCGGGGATCGGCTCCGTCCCTAAGTTCACCAAGGCCGTAAATACCCTGATTGGTATCAATCCGGATAATCACATTTCGAGCATTTGTATAGGAGGTGCCATTATCGATGGTGACATACCGAAGATCGGTGATTTTTAGATCGGAAGGACTGGAAGACCGGTTGACCTTAGATGTAGTTTGGGCGATGGTATCCTCGATGGACATTCCCATCATCGCAGAAAGTGACAGACCACCCATAGTTGCTCTCTTAAGAAAATCTCGACGACGACCTATTATGGGATGGTCTTTGGTTGTTGAAGCGTTTTTGTCCTTCGGGTTTTGGATTTTAGTCAGAATCGTTTTCATCGTTATGATTTATTTCTGCTTGGATTTTATAAATGATTAAAGTCTATGTAAAAGATAGGAAAAAGGGACGGATCACCGATGAAAATACAAAGAGATAATGCATGGGTTTTGCCATAATTCTTTCCTTCAATAGAAAAAATAATGGTAGCGATGATCAGGTCGATGGAGACTTTAGTCGATGTAGAACTTCCAGACACATCCTGACATTGTGGTAGGGAGCTTTCCATGGGCCTGCTTTATCTTCCTGTAAGTCAGGTTGACCATCTTCTTTAATCAACCAATGCCATTCGCCATTGATGGTGTCGACAAAATGATTCTGGATAAAATGCCAGGTTTGTAATGCTATCGTTAAATATTTTTCATCGCCGGATATTTGCCAGGCATTCAGATATCCTACAACGGCTTCTGCCTGCGGCCACCAATGCTTTTCTTTTTCTATTTCTATGCCACTGGCATCTGTCTTCTCATAAATGCCGCCATTTTTATCCTGGCCAAATTTATACGTTGCGTCGGCAAGGGCGATACTGACTTTTCTAGCGGTCAGCGTGATATTAGGTTCGTTGAGTGATTCCGCTGCCTCCAAAATTAGCCAGCTGCTTTCGATGTCGTGACCAAAAGATTTTTCTTCTGACGTTGGTTGCCAATCTTCATCAAAATATAAATATAGATGACAAGGGTCGCGCACACAGAATTTACTTAAATAAATATGTAGCACATAGTTAAGAGCTTCGCGATAAACTGCTTCTTTTTTGATGCCGTACAATGATGTGTAAGCTTCCAGGACATGGAGGTGAGTATTCATTATTTTAATCTGATCGGCATCTTTTTCACTCAATTTTTGATCTTTCGCAATACTCCAATCCTGATTAAATACATTTAAGTATCCACCTTTCTCTTTATCCCGACTGTGCTTTTCAATGCATTGAAAGGTAAGCTCTATTTTTTCAAGCACATCGGGAGTTGGATTTATTTCATAATATGCACTAAACGCATAGATGGCAAAGGCCTGGGCATAAACTTGTTTTTGGGTGTTCACAGGAATGCCATGGTAGTCCAGCATCCAGTAGACACCCTGGTTTTTATGATCCCAAAAATACCGGCAAATATATTGATATGCGCGATCAGCTAATATCTGATATTTTGGATCACTACTTTGTTGGAAAACTTTCGAATATGTCCATAGAATTCGGGTATTTAGAATGATCCCTTTATTTGCTTTCCGATGCAAATTGCCATGACCATCAATGCGCCCATAAAATCCACCATTAATATTATCCGTCATTCGTGTTGTCCACCAATCAAGTATATTGGTTAATTCTGTTTGTATTTCACTTCTAAACAAGGATAATAGCATTATGTCAATTTTTAATAGTCTGTAAATTACTCCTCAAAACTATTTTTATAAATTACGATGTTTCCAATCGCAGTGACATAATTAAGTCGTTGATTAATTTAATTACTGCATGGATGATTAAATCACTGGCAATCAATTTTAAGAGTGTATTTAACTTGCCGGAAGAGATTTTATTATGTCCATATTTTTTTTAATTAAATCGACTCTTTGCTGCACACAGAGATGGGAGTAGAGCGGATCTTCCGGTGTGTTTTTAACATAATCGACTAATTGATCAAGGGTACTTGTGGCTACATGCATTCTCGTATCCGCAGATGCATAATAAATAAATACTTCCTCTTTATCATTGATGATCCAACCATTGGAAAATGCAACATTCGATACGTCACCAACCCGTTCATCGCCATAAGGGGCTATGAAATATCCACCAGGACGATGGGTGACTATCCAGGGTTTTTCTAAATCAGTCATAAACAAATAGAGCACATATCTTAATCCAGCGGCAGTATTTCGCACTCCGTGTGCAAGATGCAACCAACCATCCTTCGTCTTAAGTGGTGCCGGCCCCTGACCATTTTTTACTTCTTTAATGGTGTGGTAAATTTTAGCGTCGACGATCGTCTCTTCTTTAATCTCAGCCTTAGTCATGTCATCACATAAGCCCCAACCAATGCCACCACCGCTACCAACACTAATAAATCCGTCCTGGGGCCGGGTATATAGTGCATACTTGCCATCAATAAATTCGGGATGTAAGACCACATTTCGCTGTTGCCCGGAGTAGGTAATTAAATCCGGAAGCCGTTCCCACTCTACCAAATTTTTTGTCCTCACTATACCACATTGTGCTTCCGCAGCGGTGGTGTCATGGAGAAGTTTTTTGTCCTTTCGTTCGGTACAAAATAAACCGTAGATCCAGCCATCCTGATGATCTACTAATCGCATATCATAAACGTTAACATCTGGGTCACCTGTTTGAGGAAGGATGACCGGCATGTCCCAAAAACGAAATTGATCGATACCATTAGGACTTTCTGCCACGGCAAAAAAAGATTTTCGATCATTTCCTTCCACCCGGACCATAAGTAGATATTTTCCCTGATAGAGCATTGCCCCTGCATTAAAAGTGGCATTTATACCCATTCTTTCCATGAGAAATGGATTGGTTTGTTCATCTAAATCAAAACGCCAATATATTGGTGTATGTGCAGCGGTAAGCACGGGATACGTCCATCGGTCATAGATATTGTTTCCCAGAGGGGCTTTTATATTACGACGCGCTATGAGCTGTTCATATCCTTGCTGCAACTCATCGAATTGATCTCTAAATGATTTGGTCCATTGACTTGGCATAAATCGTGATTTTGTAATGGTTATTTATTAGGAGTCTATCAATAGAAATTAGTCTATTAGACGGATCGGAAGTGAGGTTGCCTTTTCTCGAGAAATGCCGCTGAGCCCTCTTTAAAATCACTCGTTCCTGTCAGATCACAGAAGGCTCTAATCTCTGTTTCAAAGCCATTGGTGTCGGGATCCTCATAAGCATTTACAGTTGAGATGATTTTCTGAATAGCAAGTGGGCCTTTCTGGCTAATCTTATGAATCAATTCTTTTGCTTTTGCAAGTTCGTCTCCCGGTTCAACGATGTGATTGATCAATCCCAGCTGCAAGGCCGCAGATGCATCGATCATTTCTCCGGTGAGAAGCAACTCCAATCC
>JAGQWV010000964.1:5342-6934 GCA_020437045.1 Saprospiraceae bacterium
GCTATTCTAAGATGACAAGCCATAGTCAATTCGCAACCACCGCCGAGTGCAAAGCCATGAATAGCGGCAATAACAGGCTTTGAAAAGGCTTCAATAGCATTAAACGTTTGATGACCACGGCGTACAAAGGCTTCGATCGTGTCTGGAGTGAAACCTAAAAATTCAGAAATATCAGCCCCGGCAACAAAAGCGCGATCTCCGGCTCCAGTGATAATCACTCCTTTCAGGTTTTTGATCTTCAGTAGATCATTGGTGAAAAGGCTCCTGAGCTCTTCCATCATTTCACCACTAATGGCATTTAATGATTTAGGTCGATTTAGGGTTATGATTATTATTTGATCCTCATTTTCAACGATTAATGTATTGTACTTCATTACTATTCCATTTTTAATTGGCTGGATCGGAAAATAACCACCAAGATAATAATTTGTAAATTGGGAGACGGAGTGTGATTGCCATTGACAATTCGGATTTACGGTGACAAATCGAATGAATTTGCATTCAGAATCATCTAAATTTATCCGGACATTTACTCCCGGAGTTAAAGTATTTTATGATTGCTATATCGAAGTCGGTGATCTTGTGGGCCTTGTGCATTTGCATCGTTATGGCTTGTGGACCCACTTTACCGTCCGAAGTGCAGATCGCCTACGAAAATCTGGATCATAATCCTGATTTTAATTTAGATATCCGCCCTATTTTATCCGATCGATGCTTTCCCTGTCATGGTCCTGACAAAGGGAAATTGGAAGCTGGGCTAAGACTGGATATCGAACATATAGCAAAAGCCAAATTATCTGAACACCCTTCATTAAGGGCCATAGTTGCAGGAAGACCTGGACAAAGTGAACTGGTGAGGCGAATACTCACTGAAGATCCCGAATTGGCCATGCCTCCTTCCGAGTCAAAGTTGAAGTTATCAAGTGAAGAGAAAGCCAAATTGATCAAATGGATTGAAGGTGGTGCTGAATACAAAAGGCATTGGGCCTTTATACCTCCGGTAAAAACTGACGTACCTGCAAACCAGCATCCAGTTGATTACTTGATAAAAAAAAGACTGACATCACGAAGCCTGGAGATGAATGACGAAGCCGATAAACAAATTTTATTACGTCGGCTTGCTTTAGATCTGACCGGATTGCCACCATCACTGGATGAAATGGATGATTTTCTTAGTGATCAAAGTAGCAATGCTTATGAAACAATAGTTGACAAACTTTTAGCAAATGTGCATTTTGGAGAGCGCATGGCAGCAGACTGGCTTGATGTAGCCCGTTATGCGGATACTCATGGTTATACCGTAGACCGGTACCGGGACGTCTCCCCTTATCGCGATTGGGTGATTTCCAGCTTCAATCAGAATATGCCCTACGATCAGTTCGTAACCTGGCAATTGGCAGGTGACCTTCTACCGGAAGCTAAAAAAAGTCAGAAAATTGCCACCGCCTTTCTGCGTATGCACCCCCAGAATATGGAAGGGGGAATTGTGCCTGAGGAATTTCGGGTCGAATACGTTGCCGATCGCACGAATACCTTCGCTACGGCCTTTATGGGAATGACCATGGCTTGTGCCAAATGTCATGATCATAAAT
>JAGQWV010000965.1 GCA_020437045.1 Saprospiraceae bacterium
CGCATTGCCAATGGCAATGTGGGATGGGTGATGTTGGGGGATTGTGAAATGATTTAATAAGTAATTCTGATAAAAATCTTTGCATATAGATTATTCTATTCAGTTCCAATTAACTGGATCGTCAGGACTTTTCTTTCCTTCTTTAAGGATATTATTCCTGAGAAATTTAAAATCCCGGTGAGAGGCAAATTTCACTTGAATATAGAAGGAAGTGAACTGATATTACATTCAAATGAAACCAGCTATTTGGCTCGATTTCTGTATTGGAATGACTGGAAGGAATTTGAATATTCTGCTCTTTTCCCTTCGCTAATCAGAATGTCGCATTGTTTTTTAGATGTTGGAGCAAACTTTGGCTACTATTCGCTTTTAGCCTCTGCAATAAATAAAGAATGCAAAATAATATCTTTTGAACCGTCAAACGGACCAATGCATTACTTAAAACTCAATATAAATGAAAATAGACTATCATCTCAAATCACACCAGAAAAATATGCTGTAAGTAGCTCCAACAAATCGCTGATTTTCACTGAATCACGAAACGAAAAGTACAGTTACATCCAATATGATTTAAGCTCTATTGGTCGGATAGAACCAAATTCATCAAATGTTGATCATTATCATGTTGATTGTATTACTCTTGATGAATATTGCATGACTAATAATATTCGACCAGATCTCCTAAAAATTGATGTAGAAGGTCATGAAGAGCAGGTTTTTTATGGTGCTAATAAAATAATTGAGCAAAATAGACCATCAATAATTTGTGAAGTATTACCGTCAGCAAACAACCACTTCATAGAGACTTTCATGGAGAGAAATAATTATTTGTGCTATGACATCTCTTCTGGAAAACCAAAAAAAATAATGAGATTAAACGAATTGAATTCTAAATCAGATATTCTACTTATCTCTGCGAACTATTTACCTGAGTTCTTGAATTAGTTTTACAATTCGCAAGTAATGGAATATTGGTGCCCAGCAGCATCTCATCGCAATAATACAATCACTACCTTCGCGGTTTAAAGCTTCGACCGCATGAAGTCCCTTTCTTTTCTCAATCGCTACCTTACTTTGTGGATCTTTCTGGCCATGCTAATCGGTGTGGGCCTGGGTTATTTTGTTCCTGAAATGGCAGGGAAGATCGAGGGCATGAGCTCCGGATCTACCAATATACCCATTGCCATCGGGTTGATCATCATGATGTACCCGCCTCTGGCCAAGGTGAACTATGCTCTGCTGCCAAAGGTGTTTTCCAATATCAGGATACTGTCCGTATCCCTCCTGCTCAACTGGATCATCGGTCCTTTGCTGATGTTTGCCCTGGCCCTGCTCTTCCTGCAGGATCATCCTGAGTACCTGGTGGGGCTTATTCTCATCGGTCTCGCACGCTGCATCGCCATGGTGCTGGTGTGGAACGACCTTGCCGAGGGAAGTGCGGAGTACGGCGCGGGACTGGTAGCCCTGAATTCCATTTTCCAGGTATTTGCCTACAGCTTATACGCTTGGCTCTTCATCACGGTCCTCCCCCCCTGGTTCGGACTGGAAGGTGCCATTGTGGATATCAGCATGGGCACCATTGCGGAATCGGTTTTCATCTACCTGGGCATTCCCTTCCTGGCTGGCATGTTGAGTCGCTTTGGCCTGGTTGCCCTCAAAGGCAAGGACTGGTACGAGCAAAAGTTCATCCCGGCCATCTCTCCCCTTACCCTCATTGCCCTGCTCTTCACCATCGTGGTGATGTTCAGCCT
>JAGQWV010000966.1 GCA_020437045.1 Saprospiraceae bacterium
TATATGTCCTGACGGAACACTAGTGTTTGAAACTCTAAATAAGTATATTTATTTTGACAAAGGTTTGCCATCATAATTCCAGCTAAATGGTTTCGCTCTTGATTTATTATAAGTGTCGATGTAAAGGATTATTTGATCAATTAGTTCCTGTTTGGATTTCCAAACGCCTCCTTTAAGAACATCTTTGGACATTATTCCAAACCAGATTTCAATTTGATTTAGCCAAGATGAATACGTTGGTGTATAGTGGAAGGATATGTTTTTTCGTGAATCTAACCAAGCCAGAACACCGGATTTCTTGTGGATCGAGTGATTGTCTAAGATGATATGTAGTTGTTTATTCTTGTATTTTTTGGCAATGCCCTTGAGAAATTTTAAGAATGAGTTTCCATCTGCCTTTTCTTCGGTCTTGCCTATTATCTTCCCAGTGTGTACGGATAGGGCCGCAAAGAGCGAAACAGTTCCATTTCTTTTATAGGTTGCTGTCCATCTCTTTGGTCTTCCGGGTTTGAGTGGTAAAAGCGGTTTTGTTCGATCAAGTGCTTGGATCTGAGTTTTCTCATCAACACATATAACTAATGCATTATCAGGTGGTTCCATATATAGACCGACAATAGATGTCATCTTTTCTGTAAACTCTGGATCGGTACTTTTTCCACACCAATATTCCGTCTTGTGGGGTTTTAGTTCAGTCTCTGCCAGGATGGTTCCCACTTTTGATTGACTAATCCCAAAATGCTCACCAATACGCTTCTACTCCAAGTGGTGTATCCATCTTCAGGTTTGCTACATGCAAGCTCAATAACTGAAGCCTTTGTCTGTGCGGAAATCACCGGTGGCTTTCCAGACCTTGGTAAATCATCCATTCCATCAAGACCATTTTGACGAAATCGATTCCTCCATTTATTGACAATGGCTTTTGTGATATTCAGAGACTTGCTGATCTCATCCAAGCTTTTTCCATCCAAAGACATCAAGATGATTTGAGCCCTCGTACTATATCTTGATTCAGTATGAGATCGAACCCAAGACTTAAGTTCCTTGATTTCTTCAGGAGAGACTTCTATTTCCTTTGCTTTTCTGGCCATTCATAAATATACAACTTATTATCAATTATTAGTATATTTATTTGCAGTCTATTACACTAGAACTCCTGTATATGGCAGAATGTTGGTTTTTCTTGATTTGTCTGAAATGTCGTGATACTGCCCATCAATTCCGTTTATATATCCTACGAGGTTTTGATCTACCTGAAATTCAAGTCCATTGTTCCCAGCAATTATATCCCAATTTCTAAAATGTAAATTATTTCCAGGTTGGCCCAATTGGATCTCTGTTAATCTTAATCTTCCATAATTTAACTCACTGACTTCACCGGAAGGTCTTTCAAGTTCTTCATAAGAACCAAGTTGAAAAACTTCCTCACCCAAATGTCCTTCTCCTGAAAGTGTATATGGTCTTTGAATTGTCTGACTCTTGACAACGAAGGAAACAAGGAGCATTAGGATAGTAAGAATTGATTTCATGGCTGATTCTATTTTGAAATTGAAGTAATTAATAAATTGCAGGATTATGGATTACTATGACTATTATACTAAATTAATTTCTGTTTTTACAGCTTTTATCTATCAAACATTAAAATTATAGGTAGGAATGAACTTCAGCATTTGGTAGTACGCGAGATGGAGATCATGAATGTGAATTGATCAGCCCCCCTATAATTCAGACAATTTGCTACGGTAGTTAAATAATAAAAGATCTTGTCCGTATTTTTGCTTTTGCGAGAGTCGACTGAGGGTGATATTTAAACCGAAGTTGATGGTGTAATGAGTAGACCTACCAGACACTTTTATTTCTCGGTCCATCGAGGACCTCAAAATAATGCGGGAGTCTCCCTCAGGCTCTATTTGCCCGATATTGATATTTAAGAATGCCGGGTAATGTCAATATATCTTGATAAGCTACTTTAAGCTGTATCTTGGCTTTGTCTTTATCCAAAGGTATAATATCTACTTTATTTAAATCGTGTAATGCCCAGAATTTTGCTGGAGGAATGCCGTGGGTTCCGCTGTGACTTCGATCATTATTGTAGCATTCGTAAAATTTAATTAATCGTTGTTTCAAATTGGGAAGATCATTAAACCGATCTCTTTTCAGTGCAGTGGAAAGAATGTCATGAAAACTCTCGATGTGCCCATTTTCCTCTGGTGTGTAGGGATGGGTAAATACATGGTCAATCTGATTCGATTCGAAAAATTCAGTCATCAAATGACAATTAAATTGTTTTCCATTATCACTTCGCACTTCGATCATGACTTCCTCCAGATGAATACCTATTGGTTGAAAATATTCTGCAATGATTTTATTGCCATACCGATTCTACCTGTGTACTGGTCATATGGTATCCATAATCCCAGTGCAAAACATATCTGGTGTAAGTATCGATCACCGTTAGTACATAGGCTTTTTTTTGGGTACCATGTATCCATAATTGCTTGATATCCATCTCTATAACTCGAAGGGGTCCTTTCGGTACTATTTGGCGGTATTGGACAAAAGTCCGGCCGGTCCTCTTTCTCGGTGGCTCCAACAATACGTACGCCTGCATTAATCGATAAACCTTCTTATGATTAATATAAAATCCCATGATCGCTGAGGTAACGGCGATCATTCGGTACCAGTGGTATGGTCCGGATCTAGTTTAATTTCGACAATCTTTTGCACCACATCCTTGTTATCTACCTGATAATGAATCAGCGTCGTGGGATCTCTCCAAACGGTAGAGGTTGAGACCCCTCGACCAGGCTTGGTTCCTTTCAGCTTGTAGTAGAGCTGATTCTTGGTTAACCCAACAATTTCCAAACAATGATCTCGGTTCAATCCCTGCCCCATAAAACTCCGAACTTAAATCTTCCTTCTCCACTCTGGATACTTTTTTTTTAGCATCTCATCTTTTAGTTTACTTTCCAATTCTTTCTCTGCCAAGATGATCTTTAACTGTTCATTCTCCTTTTC
>JAGQWV010000967.1 GCA_020437045.1 Saprospiraceae bacterium
ATCTCTTTTCAAGAGCGACCAACTCATTCTGTTTGGCCTGGTGCCCCTTCATGATTTGGTCCAGGGTCTCTTTAGTACTGCCATGACCAGAGCGAATCCTTTCTAGTTGCAAGGTCGCATCCTGCAACTCTCTCTCTAATATTACCTCAGCCTCGGAGATCTCAACTAGCTCCGTCTCATATTTCTTTAGGGATACCTGAATATTGGCAATCCGATCCCGATTCAGTCGAATTCGATTTTCTGTGTTTGTGCGATTTTGTTTGAGAAAATCCTGTTTTTGCTCGATGATCTTCTTATCATTTTCACCGGTACGAATATTCGAAATCAATTCGTTCATACTGCGCTGAAAATCACTGAGCGACTTTTCCTTATCGAGATGTTTTTGCTTCAGATTTTCCAAGTCCGACTCCAATTGATGAATCTTGGCATCCAGAGACCGGTATACATCCTGTTCTTTCTCAATTGTTTGAGAAAGATTGTTATAATTTTCTTTGAGGTCCTTTATCTTAATGACCGACAGCTGAATACTCAACTCCCGGTATTGCTCCTTAAGCTCAAAGAATTTCTTTGTTCGCTTAGCCTGCTTCTCGAGTGTTTTTAAGTTTCCTTCTATCTCATACAAAAGATCCTCGACCCGATCGAGATCTGCTTGAGTTGCATTGAGTTTATTAAGTGTTTCTGCCTTTCGGGTCTTGTACTTAGATATTCCGGCAGCCTGCTCAAACATTTTACGCCGAGCATTCTCCTTATCACTCAAGATATCTTCGACCATCCCGAGGGCAATGATCGCATAAGAATTAGAGCCAATACCTGTATCAAGAAATAGAGACCGTATATCTTTTAACCGGCAGACGACATTATTCAGTCGATACTCACTTTCCCCAGACCGGTAAAGATATCGGGCGATGGTGACGGTCTGATACTCAGTGGGAAGAAGATTTTTGGTGTTTTCAAAAGTGAGGGCTACGTAGGCAATGCTCCCGGCTTTACGCTTTTTCGTTCCGTTGAAAATCACGTCCTGCATCTTCTCTAGCCGTAAATCTTTGCTCTTCTGCTCTCCCAGTACCCAGCGTATCGCATCAACAAGATTTGACTTACCGGCGCCATTAGGACCCACCACGCCGATGACATCTTCATTAAAATGAATGACCGTTTCGTTGGCGAAGCTTTTAAAACCTTTTATTTCTAATTTCTGTAGTCTCACGGCGACAAAGATAGACTATTTCATATCCGTACAGATCATAACATATCCACATGTGTTCAAAACTTACATTTGCAAAACTTTCCACTTTTCACCCTTCATATACCTATGAACCAGATAAATCATAGGTAACCAGTAGAATATTTCGATACTCCAGGCAGTGGTTAGATTTACATTGGCAAAGTTGACCAGGATATAGATAAGGATAACGTAAAAAATCACACATATAGCCTGAATCTCTAGCCCGGCCAAGGTAGCTCCGGTGCCAGCCATCCCATTAAAATATATTCCTCCGATGGAAAAAAGGGTTAATATCACGAACAAGATGTAGAAAATTGGCTGGGCATCCACGAAGAGCGACATGTCTTCAGAACCTAAAAAAGGATATAGGATATGTTTAGGAAACAACAATACAGGTACTGCCAGAAGCAATGTACTGGCTACGCAGATAATCATCGTCTTTTTTATGGCGATCCAGACATTTTCCATCTGGTTCTGTCCTATAAAATTACTCACCAGCGTATTGACTCCCACCGAATACCCCCAGCAAGGTATGCTCAAAACCAGATAAACCACTCTGGCCAGGTTACTGATAGCCAGCTCTCTTTGACCCATATTTTCAATAATGGCAAAAAAGAAGAACCAACTTCCAAGCCCGACCACAGCCTGGGCTACAATTGGGCTGGCAATCCGAAAATTTGTTCTAATAAGCGCTGCATCCGGTTTCTGAATTTTAAACAGACGAAATGGTTTTAAGGCCTTATCAAAAAACATGTAAATGGCAAAAACAATCAAAGCGACTAACTCTGCCATAGTGCTTGCCAACCCGGCACCGGCAATACCCATTTTTGGCATACCCCAGTGCCCAAATATCAGACTATAGTTAAGTAGGATATTTACCAAAATCAACACCACCGTATCATAGAGGATGATTCGGGTTCGCGCAATTCCAGTATAAAAGGCAATCAGGGAGACCCCAATAAAGGCGGGAAAAACCCCATAAGAACGGTACCTTAAATAATCGAGGCTTTTTTCATAGATAATCTCAGTGTCGACAAACAATCGAAAGAAATAAGGACAACCGAACACAATAAATAAAAAGAAAACAAAGGCCAGAATCGCTTCAAAATACAGCATGGAATAAAAGGTCGTGCCAGCCTTCCTATAGTCGCCTTCGCCG